>NZ_JARRQY010000089.1:0-8226 GCF_037381185.1 Acidihalobacter sp. | reverse complement strand
ATCGAAGCCAATAGGCCGGCGTCAACGACGATGACGTCGTGGTTCGCGCCACCGTGGACGGATACGTGAGGGGCCAAACACCTCGCCGGCTGAATCAGCAATAAATCAGCGTGTCCCTAAGGTGAACAATTTTATTCCGCCCTATATAGATACCGGAGTGTTCCATGTATCCAAATGCAAGATCGCAATACAACACACTCCCGAGTTTCGGTTTTACAGGATCCCGAAAGGTATCAATTAGGCTTTCACCGATGTTTATTATGGGATTCAGCATCAGATATCTCCACATGCAGTAATCTCCAGCTAACAAATAAATCGTCATTGTTGCTCAAGAACTCAGGTCTCGGATAGGCCATAAACGGGTTCAGATCCGTTGCTCTGCCACATCAGTCGGCTATCAGTTGGACAGAAACGATAACAAGCTCAAGCTCGGGGGCGTCGCATGGACAACGCGATATTCCCGCATGGATAATCACGCGCGACAACGAGTAACGGGCTTATGCGACAGAACAAAGGTGTTGGGGTAAGAAAAAGTAGACCCCGTACCGCGCGATTACCGGGAAGGTGAAAAGTGTAAAAAAGTTAAGGTGTCACCGTATTTCCTAAATCTGCGACCTTTACTTCTGCTGTCCAATCGCCGGCATCGACAAGGTACCCAGCCGCTTCTGCACGCTTTCCAGCCGAACCCGATTGTCCGCAATAGTGCGCGCGCTGTCGTTCATCGCAGTAACGACCTTCTCGAACTCCCTGAGCTGAGGTGCGAAGCTGTCGAACAGCTTTTCATCGTCTGAGAGGATCGCATAAATATCCTTGAACGGCGCCTTGATCGTGTCCACAATCGACTGTTTCACTTCTCGCAACTCCGCCTCCCGCTGGTAATCCTGTTGCGCCTCCACCAGTTCAGTCACCACTGTGATCGCAGCTCCTGCGGCCGGTGCGTATTTGACGACGTTTCCGGAGAGTTTCGCTGCGCCCCAGGGCTTGAACTTGATGGCGATGCCAGTCGCGTTGCGTAGCGTGTCGCGGGCCGCGAAGATCGAGGCTTTCAAGATCGATGGATCCATCTTGCCCAATCCTTTCAGCGCGGCACCCGCACCCTTGGCGGCCATGCCGCCCATCGAATCCAGGAAACTTTGGTTCGAATCTAGCTCACGCTCGATATCGAGCGTGAGGCGGCTTGTCACCGCCGAGGACTGTGAGAAAAACCGATCAATCGCACCCTTGATCTTGAGGTTGAGCTTGTAGCCAACAGTTCCGTCCTCGTAGCCAAGCTCATCCTCGAGAAATGCGCGGATGCCCTGCAACTCCAACGACCGCGTCTGACCGAGCAATTGTTTCTCGATGCCGTCAAGCTCGGCGAACAGCTCAGCACCCAGTCGTTTGATCTCGCTGCGACCGGCCTTAATGTCCTCTTGAATGCGGCTGCATTCCTCGCGGTTCTGCTGCTCGAACGATTGCAGTAGGTCCATTTCCTCGCGGGCAATCGTGATTTTCTTCCCGACGATGTCACGAACGACGTCGAGCCCGGTCTTTGCGCGCAACACCTCCGGCACGGTCTGGCTCAGAATCTTGCTGGTCGTCTCCTTAAGGTCGTTGATGCGCGAACGGGCTTCGTACTGTTCCAGCTTCGAGAACCAGAATTCGAGGCCACGCTTATTAGGGTCGGATGCGAGGCAAACGATATTGAGTTTGCTGACCTCCTCGGCACTCAGACCCGCCACGCGTTGCAGCTTGGAGGACAGATTTTGTTTCTTGATCGCCGCCTGCTCTGCGAAGAGCGTGCTTTCGGTAAGGTCCGTCACCGCGTCCATCTTGTTGATGACGAAGATGGTCGAAGTCAGCTTGTTCAAGTCTCGCAGCAGCCAGCGGACGATGGCACCATGGCTGTCTCTCAGCGGATTGGTTGCATCGACGACGTACAGGATCAGATGGGCCTGTGAGATGTAGCGTTTGGTGATGTCTTCGTACATCACCTGCTCTCCGTCGACGGTTTTAACCTTATCGCCGAAGAGGCCTGGCGTATCGACGATCTCGCACTGTCCAGGCAGGCCCTGCGGGTGATACACCGCGAGCCTATCCGACGACTCGTCCATGTCGATATTCATATCGTCCATGACCTTGCCGAGCCAGGCCGCAATGACGTTGGTCTTTCCATCAGAGTAAGCGCCCAGCAACGCTATTCGAAGCACATCCGATTGGACTGATTCCACGGCATCCGAGACTTTGCCGATATCCCCATCGACATCTATTCCCACCTCACCGAGCTCCCCGAGCAACTCACGCAGCTTCGCGAGCGCATCGAGTGTGGCCTGCTTATCGCTACTGAATTGCTCGAATGCTTCCATAGGGCATAGCCTCCAGTTGATTTTTCAGATTCTTCATCATATCGATCTGCCGGTCGACGACCTCAAGCGGTCGCGCGAGTTGTGCCTGAACGCCGTCAATCTGGGCACGCACTTGGTCGATACTCTCTCGCGCTGGAGTGAGCAGCGCCTCGTTTTCCCTCTCCAAGCCTGCCAGGAATTTCTGGCGCTGAGTGTCAATTACCTCTCTGAGCTTGCCCTGGGCCTTGCGAACACGATACGCGCGTCCACGGACATGCCCCCAGGCCCAAGCCCCTAGGCCGATCAGTGCGCCTGCGATCGCACCGGCCACGTTACCGACAACCGGGATGGCGGAGCCTAGACCAGCACCAACCAGTGCGAACGAGCCGACCTTGGCGAGAATGCCACCGAAGTCGCTTAGGCTGAGGCCCATATCCAGGTCCGATGCTGAGTAGGCGAACTGCACGGCGCTCGTCTCCAGGTCGGTCTCGAACCTAACACGACTCACGTCTTTCACCAGCCGTTCCAGCGCTTTTGTGACCATTTCCTGGAGGTTTGTCGCCTCCTTTTGGAACTGCTCCTGGAGTTCTGGTTTTAATGCATCTCGCCGCGAGCGGAATTCTCGTTGGAACTCCGACTGGATCGTCTTCTCCTCGCCGAGGTGCCGATCAACGATCTCATCGGCCTCGTCTGCGAACTCGTTGAAGAATTGGTTCCCGATGTTCTTGCGGCCGGCTGGAACGAGACGCTCGAAGGTCTGCAAGGCGCCGGTAATTGTCTCGTGGCATTTCTTGAACTCGGGCCGGACTTTCTGCATGAACAGCTCATGGTCCCGTTGCGCGGTCTCGAGAACGACGATATTTTCTGCCAGCAGCTCACGCACCTTGGTTTTGTTCGCCTCGATGATGTCTTCCTTGAACGTGCCGAGCTTGCCGCGCAGGATGTTGGCCACCGACTCAATCTGGCTAAAGGAGAGCATGGCGCTTGGTGATCGGAAGTACTTGAGGTAGTTGCGTTGCTGGATGAAAAGATCCCGGTCGCGCGAGGGGTGGATCGTGGTACGTCTGGATTTGCGATCAATAGCCAGAGCACTGAAGGCGAGCAAACCCTGGATGCAATGTCCCTCCATCAATATCTCGTCACCCAGCGAAGCACGTAGGACGCCCATCGTCTGTTCTAGGGCGGTATTCGATCCGCCATGCGCTTCGAGGGAATCCCGGTCCTCCTCGAACTCGTAAGCATCGGCGTTGCCGCGTACGTTAAGCAGCGGACACACATGGCTACCGCGATGGAGATAGGAACGGATTTTCTCAGCAGTCGCCTTCTCCGGCTTTTTATTGGTTCCGTTGACGTAGAACACCAAATGAGCGCGCGCAATGGCCTCCTGCACCATCGATGTGAACCGCTTCTCGTCTCCTTCGATTCCCGGGACGTCAACGAGCTGAAACGTCTTATCTTGGAAGTTCAGCGTGTATGTGACGTTGCCCTTCGTAAAATCTGCCTCGCCGGTGCCGATGATTCGACCGTCGATACGGATTGCACGGCGCCGTGCCGTCTCGAGCTCGACGCTAGCGGTCGCCACGGTCGGAAGCAGCTCGCTGACGAGGTTCTCGACCATACTTGTCAATCTGCGCTCCACTACTCTCGCCGTCACGCCAATAGAAAGTGCGCGAAGACAGCACCGAGTGCGCTGCCGAAGGCAACGCCGATGACACCAGCAACCAGTATGCGTGTCCTGATTCGTGCAGCCGATTCTTCCCGTAGGATCAGGCTCAGCGCCGAAGTGCTTCGCTGAATCGCTTCGATTTCACCTACATAATGCGTGCTGAGTTCGTACATCTGTTCTCGAATGCAATTGACTTGGGCATCAAGTGCTTGCTTGTACTTTTCCAGATTGCCTGCGTTCTGCTCCAGCAATTGCTGCCTAGTCTCCTCATGGAAAAGTATCCGTAGCGACTCGAGAATGGTGCTTTTGCCGGCATTGGTCTCGCCGAAAAAAGCGATGGTGAACTTGTCCCACTCAGCGTGGCGTTCCAGCAGATTTAGCTCGTCATCAAACCGCGCCTGGATGTCACGCAGGCGGGCCATCATGTTACCTATTTCCTTTTGGCCCTGTTCGTGATCGACTCTAAGCTCGGAAATATCCAGGAGCGCCGCGCTAATGCTGGCCGACACGTTTGAATAGAGACGATTAAAGTCCTGCTTGGGATCCATGTGATTCCTGCATGCCTCCGATCATTAGAGAGAGTAAGCAGAATTCTGCAAACGCTCCCGCTTCTAATTTCTGACACCGATCTTTGCGTTTCATGCTTAAAGCGCGACACCTGCTCCAAGGTCGATTGTTCAATTCCTCCGCTAATTTGGTCAAGCGCCGATGCTAAACATTTCGGAATTACGGTGACACCTTACCATTTACACTATTTCATAAACTGAATAGCCAACATGTTTATGCTCCTGAGAATGAGAGTTGTTGTTGAATAATTGATTCGAGGTGTACAGAACGATCTTGCGGCGTTTTGCTTGTCCTGATTTTTCGGGTGTCGCTCAGCGGTTCAAGACTACCACCCCCCACCCCTCAATCACACCGCCCCCGCCACGCATTCCAGCGCCACGCCCGCGCACCGCACGGCCTCGATCCGGGCGTCCAGCGCTGCGCCTTTCGTCTGCGCTTCGCCGAGGCGGCGCTCGATGTCTTTTCCGCGTTGTTCGGCGGCGTCGATGAGCGCGTACAGATCGGCCGCGAGCCGCTGGGCGGCGCTTTCGTAGACCTGCGTCCTGAACCGTTGCCGGATGCGTTCGACGGCGGCGCGTGCGGCCTCGCGTACCGTGTCGGCCGGTGGGGTTTCGCTTTTCGGGGGCGCGGCGGCGGCGTTCTGCGCTGTGAGGTATTGGGCGGGTTCGGGTTCGGGTTCGGGTTCGCATTCGTCATGCATCGCGCAAGCCGTCCAGTCGATGCCGTCCAGCGTGGGTCTGGGCAGTTCGCCGCAGTCGACGGTGTCGCCGTGGCGCGCAAGCCGGATGTCGAGCGCGTCCAGCGCGGCGGCGATGCCGGGGGCGACGGTGTGGGCGAAGTCCGCGCGCAGCCGTGCGGTCGCGGCGGCGGCCATGCGGTCGGTGTCGCGCAGCGCGCGGTCGATGGCGTGCGCGGCGGCGGTCGGACGTGCGGGGTCGGGTTCGTCGAGGAGGCCGGGCGTGTCCGCGAGGTGGCGCTCGACCGCGTCGTGGGCCAGGGTCTGCCAGTCGGCGGTGGCGTGGTAGAGGTCGGCGAGTGTGTCCAGCCAGTCGTTGACGGTCTCGACGATCGGGCCGACGAGGGTTTCGGGCCGCAGGGCGCGAAGGTCGCCACGCAGGGCGTCGAGGCGTTGCGCGAGGGCGCGGCGTTCGGCGTGCAGCGCGGTTTCGCGCCGGGTAAGCCACGCGCCGAGATCGGCGGCGGTTCGACGGCAGGCCGCCGCGGCGCGGGTGAGCGGTTCGGCCGGGCCAGGCGCGGGCGCGCTCTGGAGCTCGGCGTGCAGGGCGGCGAGGTCGGCACGGCGGGCGGGCCAGTCCTCGGCATCGCGTCGCGTCGGGTCCGATACGCCCGACGCTGCCGCATCGAGCAGGCGGCGCAGGTGGCCGAGGCAGTGCAGCAGGGCGTCGCGGTTCGGGGCGCTGGAGGTCATGGTTCAGCCGGCTGCCTCGGCGGCGGGTTGCGGGGCCTGTGCGCTGCGCTGGCGTTCGAGGCACTGTGCGGCATCGGCACGGTAGCGCTCGATGTCGCGGGCGAGGACGTCCAGTATGTGTTCTTCGAAGGCCTGCCGCTGTGTGTTGACGGCGCTTTCGAGCGCGGTGTCGGCGACGTCGACCAGCGAGCGTTCCCAACCCTCGCGGGCGTCTTCGGAGAGGGTGTAGCGCGCGCCGAGGAAGCCGTCGTGCCGGCTGGGGATGAAGTCCAGCGCGACGCTGGGCAGCGGCAGGGTCCAGGGGGTGGCGCGCGGGGCGAGCGGTGGCAGGCAGTCGGCGGCAGTCGTCGGGCGGGCGCGGTCGAGGCGTTCGAGTTCGGCATGCAGTTGCGCGGCGAGCGTACGGGCGAGGTGGTCGATGTTGCGCAGGGTGTCGTTGACCTGGCGTTCGAGCAGGGCGATCTGGCGGGTCGCCTGGGTATGGCTGATCAAGGTGCTGAACAACAGGGCGTCCCGGCTCCATTCGGGGTCCTGGTCGCCGCCGCGCACGGACCACAGCGGGTCGCCGTCGCGGGCGTCGATGACGAAGGTGCCGAACAACTGGTAATTGCCGACCGCGCTCTGGGCTTCCGAGAGCCATTGGTCGGCTTCGTCGCGGGCTTCTTCGAGCGCGTGTTCCCAGCCGGCGCACAGCGCCGCCAGGGCGGCGTCGGGGTCGGCGGGCGCAGCGGAGTCTTGCGGCGACGCGGTGCCGGGGGCAGGCGCGTCGAGCCGGTCGAAGGCGGCGGCCAGCGCGTCGATCTGGGCGCGCAGGGCGGCGTGGTCGTCGTCGGCGGGGCTGTCGGCGTCGCCCGCGGCGTTCGGCGGCAGGGCGTCGAGCCAGCGGGGGTCGCTGCGCAGCGCGTGCAGCATGTCGCGCAGGGCGGCGATGGGGGGCGTCGGCTCGGCGGGGTTTGGGGTGGCGGTATCCGGGGACATGGCGTGACCTCTCGTTTGGCGGTTGAAGGATCGGGGTGCGGCGGTCAGCCGCGCAGGCAGCGCCCGCTATCGCGCACGTTCGCCGCACCGCAGCGCGGGCAGCGGTTGGGCGCGAGGCGGCGCAGGAGACGCGGCAGCCAGGCGTCGTCCAGCCGGCTGTCCAGGGAGAAACGGTGGCCGCAGGCGTTGCAGTCGTAGAGCGCCCGGGTTCCGGTCAGTGGCGGGTAGGCGGGCAGGAGGCGTTCGCAGTCCTTGCGCGTTAGCATGGCCTTTCTCCGGTCATGCACGGCGCAGGTGGCCGGCATCGCAAGCATCGGCGTGGCGCGCGTGGGACTTGCCGCGCAGGTGCGCGACTTCCTCGCGCAGCAAGGCGACTTCGCGCCGCAGCAAGGCGATGTCTTCGGGGGCGGCCGGCTCGGGGCCGAGCACGCGGCGGTTGATGAGCGTGCGCAGGCCCTCGGCCGTCTTGAGCAGGCCGTAAGCCATGATGACGAGCAGGGTTAGTGCGAACAGTCTGGCCATGGTGTATCCCCCTTCCTGCGCTGCGTGAGGTGCAGCGATTCAGGCGGGAGTGTAGATGGGGCAGGCGACAAACTGCGTCGTCGAATTAACGATCAAACACCATTGATCGCAGAAAATGGGGCGAGCTGATTCGGGCGATCAGCGGCGATGCGACCTTGTCGATGCTCGACCGGACTCTGAACAGTTGGTTGCGGAGATCGCGTGACAGGCTGGCCTTGACCGATCAGCCGCCTGATTCTCCCGGCAGTCTGGTCCGCCCCTCTATCGCCGCCGCGATGTTCGCATCCGGGCGTAGCGCCACCCATTGGCTCTCCGAGGCTTTGTCCTTCTCGCTGCCGCGCCAGACGATCACGGCCATCGATTGCTTTTCGAAGACCAGATCACATCCACGGCGGCTCGGATGCGCTAAGGAAACGCTGATTCGCGCCCGAAACCATGCTCCGGACACAGAACAGCGGTCACATCATCCACGATCAGAGAAGCATGAATCATCACGCACCGCCCTCCACCTGAGCGGCAAACAACGGCGCATACACCCGCTCAGCCAACTCGGCAAAACGCACACCCAACGGGTCGCGATCGCGAAACGCCAGACGGTTATAAGCGTCATCGGCCTCGCCAGCGACGAACTGATTACCCGCCCACACCTTCGCAGCGGCCACCAGCGCAGTCTCCGCGTCATCGCCCTTGCGCAGCAACCTCTCGGCATAGGCCAGGCTCGTCTCGGCAAAGAATGGCAA
>NZ_JARRQY010000088.1:0-12645 GCF_037381185.1 Acidihalobacter sp. | reverse complement strand
ACTCAGTCCCGCCGCACAGGCGTTTTCCGAACTTGTGTTGGAGAAGAACTCACAAACTTTGACGGCTTATAAAAAGCCTAGGTTTCTAAAATAGTCAAAAGGGTATAAGCCGGGTTGTGCGCTTCCATGCAGCGCCGCATTGGTATGGGTTCATCTGACATCGGGTTCCAAGTCCGTCTCATGAATTCGTTTGGCCGGTCAGCCGGTCCAGGGCGTGCCGGCTCATGCCCAGCGCCAGGTCGGTCAAGCCCGCCGGTTTGCGGGTGGTGGCGACGATGCGCTCGGGCGAAACGTCCAGGATGTTCATGAGATGGTCGAGCACGCGGCGGCCAAAATGCCCCGAGGCGCCGGTGACCAGGAGGATGTCGGACATGGCGATTGCCTTTCCAGTCTGAGAAGAGTGGCCTCCATCCCGATGGCGTCCCGAACGGATATATCGGTATAGAAGGAGTACCGACTAACAGGTCCATACTGTATTCCGACATGTTCTTTTCTGCTGCCGATCCGTGCAAGAAGGGAACGCAAAGTCAGCCGGTAACATGGAGGTAACGATCGCGCCATGAATCTGCACAAATCGAAAGCGCCCTACGCGGATCGCTGCCCCATACGCGACGTTCTGGATCGCATGGGCGACCGCTGGAGCATGCTGGTGATGTTTATTACCTTGAAGGGACACGGAATGCTGCGCTTTACTGCCTTGAAGGCGCAGATCCCGGACGTCTCGCAGCGCATGCTCGCGCAGACGCTGCGGCGTCTGGAGCATGACGGGCTGGTGTCGCGTACGGTTTACCCCAGTATTCCGCCGCGCGTGGACTACGCGCTCACGGCTCTGGGCGAATCCTTCATGCAGCCGTTGAACGAACTGCTGGCCTGGGCGGAGAGACATCACGATCAGGTACGTGCGGCGCGCCGACAATACGTGCCGCCGCAGAAGGCGCAGGCGTTTTAGCCGACCGTTGTCGTCTACCCATGCGGCACGTTGGCGCGGCAGAAGCGAGATTCGGTTTCGTATGCTGCACTTTCCCGTGCGATGCCTCCGTCCGCCGTTTTCGCCTGGACAACAGCCGCCTGCCAGTAGGCCATGCCGCCGAATTGCGTTCGAGTTGACCGAACGCAAGCGGCGCGTTCTGCCGCCCATTCTATTCCCCCGCCATGCACTATGAAAATAGTTAGGCGGCGAAGAACATCCAAGAGGGGAACGTGTTTGTGGGAAGAATTCTGTTCGCCGTGTTCCTGCTGCTGGGTAGCGCGGCGGCTATGGCGGGCGAACCGACCTTTGAGGCAGACAAGAACATCTTCATCGAAACCGGCGCCGAAGCGCCCGACCGTTCGCCGACGTGGTATGCGCCGATGCTCGCCAAGCCGTATGCACCGACCTTCGAGATGTTGGCTACGCGCGGTACTCAGGGCCGGTACTATCCGTACACCTATCCGGTCACGCTCAAGGACATGATCAAGTGCCACGGGCACGACTGCGAGGGCGCTATTCACGTCGCCAACGCGGCCTGAGTGGCGTTCTCAAGACCCTGTTCCCCGATGGCATCATCGATCGCAGCGTGTTGTGGGGTATCAGCGGTACCTCGTCCTGCTGGTCCGACGGCGTTGCGTTCCTCACCGGAGCCGGTCTGCAGTACGGCAACCTGGCTACTTCCGCGACAAACGCTACAGCCACGCCATCATTACTCTATTTGGAGGATACGCAGGTGGCGGTGGTCAAGAAGGCCGGCGGCAATCCCACGCCGTATCAGGTCGACCTGATGCGCTACTACCAGTGGGCGCACGCCAACGACATCCTCTGGCATCCGCTGGAAGACAGTTATCAGGCCAAGCTCATTCCCAATTTCAAGTGGTCGGAATGGGTCGATCCGGCGCTGAGCATGTCGAAGACCGTTACCCGCGGCGATACGCGGTTGAAGAACTGACCGTACCGCGAACGGCCGATTTCGGAACGGTGATGTGAATTTGGGTTGCTGGTTTCCACGGCGGGCTGCACCGCAGCCGGCCGTGGTTCTGTGTCCGGATCAAGGGGCTGCTTGTCGGGCAGGAGAACCCGAAAGAGCCTCAGAGTTTCGTGCTACGCCGCCGGCGTATTGCCAGTCCGGCAAGACCGATCAGGCCAACGGCGAAGATCGATAGCTCGGAGGGCTCCGGAACGTCGGGACCCGGATTGATCACTGCGCCATTGCGAACCTGGAAGAGCTGCTGACCGGGGGTGCCGTCATTGGTGGCGGTTATCAGAGCATTGGGGCCGCCGTCCAGGAAGGCTCCGCACGCACCGGAACCCGGAAGCTGATAGTACGTGCCCGCGTCACCCGTGCCATTGGAGTATCCCGCCACTGCGCAACTGCCGCCCAGGCCGCCGCTGCCGCCGCTGGCGTCACCGGTTTCCCATTGAATCTGTCCGTAATTGAACAGAATGTCGAAGTTGCCGAGACCGGTATCGGCGCGGTCGACCAGAAGCATCTGGAAACTGTCCCGCTTGGTGTGGTTCGGCGACGAATTGTAATAATCGACGTTGATCCAGTTGACGCCGAAGGCCGACCGGCCATTGACCGTGCCGGTGCCGTAGGTGACCGGCGAGCCGGCAGAACTCGTGTCGACGTCGGCGAAGAACGGCGCGATGATGGGGGCGCCGAGATTGGTGGTCAGGCCGAACGGCGTATAGGTGGACAGCGGGCTGCCGAAGGTGACGTTGCCGTTGTTGTTGACGTAGGTTTGAACATATGTCGTGCCGAAGAAATTGGCTGTGAACCCCAGCGAAACCGGACTGGTGCTGCCGTCGTCATTTCGAGCCAAGGTGTTTGCCGTGAAGGCCGAGTCCGTATTGATCGGATTGGCCCAGGCCTGAGTCGCCACACAGGCTAGCCCCACCGTGCCAGCCAGTAAGACTGTGCGGAGTTTGTTGTTCGGATATGTCATTGCGTTGTCCCCTGAGTGCTTTGTTTGCGGTGTATCTGGCTCATGGCATTGTTCTTTTCGAATCTAAACGCCCAATAAAACCATGATTTATGTAAGCATAATTGGGGCCAAGTTATAAAAAATCAGCTAAATCAATGTATTTTCGTTTTATGAGAATGGCGAGTGTAAATTTTCCCGACATCGTCGCTCGTGTCGGAGCAGAGGTTCTCTGTACCGCAATCATTTTGAAACGTGCCTGTTTCCCGGTGGGTGGTCCGGTACTCTTGGAAAATGGGGCGTCGCAGGCTGTGGTCGGATGGCTCCCGCTCTCGCTGGCCGCACAGTCGGGAGGGGCGAGACGGGATCTGGTGTCTAGCTGTTTGCGTTGCCGGCGAATTGGGCAAGGGCGTGCCGGCTCATGCCCAGCGCCAGCTCGTCCTGTTCGCTGAAGGCCTTGCCGAGGCCATCCTTCTCCAGCAGCGCCGCTTCCTCGGCACTGGGGGTGCGCACGATGATCTCGACGCGCGGGTTCAGCGTCCTGGCGATTTCGCTCATTTTGCGTACCCCGACCGCGTCGGGGATGGCTACGATCAGCATGCGGGCGCGGGCGATGTGCGCCTGTATCAGCACCGCGGCCTCGCTGGCGTCGCCGGAAACGGCCGGCACGCCGGCGGTGCGCAGCTGCTCGACGATCTCGCGGTTCTGTTCAGCGACGACGATCGAGATGCCGCGTTCGGCCAGCGCTTCGCCGATGCGCCGTCCGACGCGGCCGTAGCCGACAATCACGGCATGCTGCGTGAGCCGCTTTTCGTCGACGTCCATCGGCAGGACGGCCAGCGGATCGTCGGTCCGCTCGAACCGCCGCGCCCGCCCCGAGCGTTTGCGTATCCAGGCCTGCAGCGGATCGACCGCGCGGAACAGCAGCGGGTTGAGCGCAATGGAAATCAGGGCGCCGGCCAGGATGAGGTTCTGGCCCTCGAGGGGCAGCAGTTTCAGCGAGACGCCGAAGCTGGCCAGGATGAACGAGAACTCGCCGATCTGGGCCAGCCCGGCCGATACCGTGAGCGCGGTGTTCAGCGGGTAGCGGAACAGCAGCACCAGGAAGAAGGCGGCCAGCGACTTGCCGAACATGATGATGGCGACGACCGCGAGTACCTTCAGCGGTTCCTGCAGCAGCAGATGCGGATCGAACAACATGCCGACCGAGGCGAAGAACAGCACCGAAAAGGCGTCGCGCAGCGGCAGCGATTCGTCGGCGGCGCGGTGGCTGAGGTCGGATTCACGCATGACCATGCCGGCAAAGAAGGCGCCGAGCGCGAACGATACGCCGAAAAGCTCCGAGGCGGCGTAGGCGATGCCGACGGCGGCGGCGATGACGCAGAGCGTGAACAGCTCGCGCGAGCCGGTACGGGCCACCTGCCAGAGCAGCCAGGGGAACACGCGGCGGCCGACGATCAGCATGAGCGCGACGAATACCGCGACCTGGCCGAGCGTGATCGCGAGAGTGGTCAGCAGGCTCGAGGTGCTGAGCGTCCCTCCGGTGTTGTTCTGCCATTCCGCGAAGGAGGGCAGCAGCACCAGCACCACGACCATGGCCAGATCCTCGACCACCAGCCAGCCGATTGCGATACGGCCGTCGATGGAGTCGAGGGCGCCGCGGTCCTCCATGGTGCGCAGCAGCACCACGGTGCTGGCGACCGATAGTGCCAGGCCGAATACGAAGCCTGCGCCGAAATTCCAGCCCCATAAGGCGCTGATGCCCATGCCGAGCAGCGTGGCGATCACGATTTGGGCGATGGCGCCGGGCAGCGCGATGCGGCGCACGGACAGCAGGTCCTGCACAGAGAAGTGCAGGCCGACGCCGAACATCAGCAACATGATGCCGATCTCGGCCAACTGGCCGGACAGTTCGAGGTTGGCGACGTAACCGGGGGTTGCCGGGCCGATCAGCACGCCGGCGATCAGATAGCCGACCAGTGCCGGCAGTTTCAGGCGGACAGCGATGAAGCCCATGACCAGCGACAGGCCGAATGTGGCGGCGATCGTGGTAATCAGGTCGATATTGTGGCCCACGGGTTCGACTCCTGGCGTAAGCAGCCTTTCAAGCTTGCAACATGCGCCTGTGGATCGCCAGTCGTGCGTTCGCTAGAGGGCGTTTCCGCGGTTCTCGTTCGCCCATTCCGTGCGCGCGAGCCGGTACAGGCAGTGGCGCCTGAGCGGATTCCCTTCGGGGATACGAGGATGATCGAAGCGGGTCGACGCTTCATGCATGCCGATGCGCTGCATGACCGCCTGCGAGCGAAGATTGTCCAGCGCAGTGAAGGAGACGATCTCCGCCAGGCGCAGGCTGTCGAAGCCGACGCGCAGGGCCGCACGGGCGGCCTCGCTGGCATAGCCCTTGCCCCACTGCTCGAAGCCGAGCCGCCAGGCGATCTCGACGCAGGGGGAAAACGGCAGTTCATCAGCCGGGCCGTTCAGCCCGACGAAACCGATAAAGGCGCTTTCGCGTTTGGTCTCGACTGCCCAGAGGCCCCAGCCTCGTTCCCCGATGAGGGCTAGGCAGCGCTCGGCCATGGCGTCGCTCTCCGCGCGGGACAGCGGAGCGGGAAAGTACTCCATCACCCGCGGATCGGCGTTCAATGCGGCGAACGGCGCGAAATCCGCGTCGCGCCACTGGCGCAGGAGCAGGCGCGGGGTTTCGGGTTCCATGGGGGCGGTCATAGGCACGGCACGTTCGTCCCTCAGACCGCTCTGCCCGACGTAAGGCAATGTACCCAGTCGGGGCGACCGCGGCGAGCGGCATCCCGGGCGGCGGCATGGTGGTCGTAGGGTACTTTGACATGCTCTACGGTCCATCCCTGTGCGCTTCGTTCGAGCACGGCATAAGACGCATGCGGGCTGAAGGTTTCCATGGCATGTCTTACGGGGTCGTCGTCGGCGTAGGCGGGCAGGCCGACGCTGCCGGGGTTGACGATCAGCGGTCCGTTGTCCAGTTGCACCGTGCGCGGCGTGTGGCTGTGCCCGCAGAGGATCAGCGGTGCATTCAGGCCGTTCAGCAAGCGCAGAATGTCCGCTTCGGGGCGAACCCGTGGATGGCCGTCGGCGACGTCCTCGAGCAGGTAGACGAGGTCGTCGTCCGGCGTGCCGTGGCACAGATGTACCTCGTCGAGCCGCGCATCGAACGGTAGCGAACGCATCCACTCCTGCGGTTCCCGCCCGAGGTCTTCGCGCACGAACCGCAGGGTGGGGTTGGCGGCGAGTTCGGCCTCGCCGGCTTCATAGATCTGGCGATCCTGATTGCCGCGGATGGTTACGAACGCCTGTTCCATGAGCAGGTCGTAGGTGGCGCGTGGGGCGACGGGGCCATAGAGGATGTCGCCGAGGTTGACCAAAGTGTCCGCGCCGCGCCGGCGCACGTCGGCGAGTACCGCCCGCAGTGCGTACACGTTGCCGTGAACGTCGGACAGGGCGGCGAGCTTCATGCCGTTTGCGGCTTGCCGCGCACGAACAGGTTGATGTGGTTGTGTTCGCTGCGGATGTGGATGTCGCAGTCGAGGATTTCGAAGCCGGCGGCGGCGATCTCCTGCTCCAGGTTCCAGGCGCTGGGGACCTGGCGGTAGGGGCGTGCGTCGCGCATGAGTATCCGGTTCTTGCCGTTCTTGCTGCACAGGCTGCTGATGAAGAAGACGCCGTCGTCGGCCAGCAGGCGGCGGGCGTTGTGCAGGAACTGCACGCGGTCTTCGCCGATGATGCAATGCAGGCAGTTGCCGTCGACGATGAGATCGAAGCGCTCGCCGGGTAGCACGTCGGGTGCGCAGAGGTCGGCTCGCACATAGCGGGCCGCGCTGGTTTCGGCGGTTTTTTCCTGTGCCCAGCCGATGGCCACGCCCGAGATGTCGACGCCGGTGGTTTCGAAACCGCGCGTTTCGAGCAGGCGGCACAGATGTCCCTCGCCGCAGCCCAGCTCCAGCGCCCGTCCGCGCTTGGGAACGTAGCTCTTGGACAGGATGTATTTCAGCTTTTCCGGCCCCATGGCGACGCGGTCGTCGCCGCCCCAGCCGGGCCAGCCCAGGTTGCGGGCGGATTCGTAAAGCGAGTCGTAGATGGAGTAGTCAGCCTGAGTTTCGTTCAACGTCGGGTCCACGTGTGAATGGGAGGATGACCGGCTTGTGCGGCTCTGTCCGGGGACGAACCTGATATCGGACGGGGCAGGGCGCCTGGGCCGTACATCCGTACGCCCCGGAACGGGACGAAGGATGCTGGGCTGCGGAAGATTCAACAGCCGCGAGTTCTCATGATAACGCAGCGCGGGATGTTGCGGTGCGTGGCGGCCATCGTGAAACGGCTATTCAGTCGAACTGAACCGACCTGTCCGGTCCATCCCGGAACGCGAAGGCGGCGAGGATGTCGCGTTCCACCACGCGTCCGCGCGACAGCGGCGGCAGAGCGTCGGGGCTGAAGAATCCGGCGTCCACGGTTTCCGGGCCGGGGGCTGGCGACGCGTCGTCGAGGCGTTCGCACAGAAAGAACAGCTTGTAGAAGTCCCGCACGTCCGGATCGTAGGCATGTTTGGCCTTGTGGTGCACGGCATACAGAGCGCTGGCCCGCACCTTGAGCGTGGCCTCCTCCCATATTTCCTTGACCACGTTTTCGCCTGCGGAGAGGCCGACGTCGGCATAGCCGCCGGGCAGCGTCCACAGGCCGTCGCTGGCTTCGCGTACCAGCAGAACCTTGTCTTCCTCCAGCACCGCACCGCGCACGTCGATTTTCGGCGTGGCATAGTCTTGCGGGAAGTCCGAGATCAACCCCTGGATTCTCTCGACCGGTACGTTGCCGAGCCGGGCGAGCATGGCATTGGCGATGGCGGCGACCTCCGCGTAGCGTTCGCGGTCGTACTGTTCCTCACTGAAATGCAGGCCGGTGGATGCGATGCTTTGTAGTCGTTTGGCCCAGGCGAGCCACTGATCTTCCATGACGATGTCTCCGTAGCGGAGGTGGGGGGCGAGCGGCTTGCGCCAGTATACGGACCGGGCATGGCATGGACGATGGCGATGAGGCAGTCGAAAGCGTTACGCGGAAGTCGACCAGTGACGAATTTTCGAAATTTCCGCTTCCGACAGTCCGAGCGAGCGCAGAAACGCGGCGTGGGTATCGGGAGCATCGGCCTCGAATTCGGCGTGCCAGCGGTGCATGTCGTCGTCGTCGAAGCCGGCCTTGCGCAGCAGTTCGACCCATTCGGCTTTTCCGCGCGGGCGGCGGCTGTCGCGCAGTTCCGGCTGCGCGAGCAATGTGGCGAGGCGTTTCTGCTGCGCGCGCAGGCGGGCGATCTCCGCGTTGAGTTCGAACAGCTGCCGCTCGAGCAGCTGTGCGGTGCCGCCGGGGTGTTCCTCCAGCAGTTCGCCGATGGCGGCGAGCGACAGGCCGGCTTCGCGGTAGCTGCGGATGGCCTGCAGGCGTTCGACTTCCTCGTCGCCGTACAGTCGGTAGCCGCCGGCGCTGCGCCCGGCCGGGCGCAGCAGCCCCAGCGCCTCGTAATGCAGCAGTGAGGAGCGGGCGAGGCCGGTGCTGCGCGCCAGTTGGCCGAGCGTCAGGTGCTTCATGCGGGCAGTGCCGTTCTGTCGGGGGCGAGGAAGTGCGCACGCGCTTCGGGCAGCGCTAGGCGTTCTTCGGAATAGTAGCGCGCGATGACCCCTCTGGTGTCCTGCCGCAGTTCGGAGTTGGCATCCAGAAAGGTCTTCCAGCCGAGCGCCGGATCCGCTGCGCCGGCATGTGCCATGAGACGGACCAGCGCTTCGGTCAACGTCCAATTGAATTTTTCCGTGACGCCGAGATGTGCGGCGAAACCGGCGATGCCGGCGCAGGTGCGCTGGATGGCCTCATCCAGCGGATAACGCTGCAGGTGTATCCAGGCAATACGTAGGTGGCTGTGGTGGTCGAAGGCGGATGGCGGTAGTTCATAGGCGAGAAATCCGGCGAGCATTTCGTCGTCGGACAGGTGGTCGAGTGCATGCATGTGTAATGCCTCTGCAGTTTGCGGGAGGGCGCAGCATGCAGGTGACGGTTACCGTCAGGTCAAGGTTTGGGTTTTGGGTTTGCTGGGGGGGCAGTGTACTGAAACTCTTTATCCATTTTTCAGGTGTCGAGGGCCCATTTCGTGCGCGATTCGATGCCGGTGCTTTTGATTGACCGAGGTGACGCGCCCGAGCCGATTTCTTTGAGTGCGTCGCTTCCCTGCGAAGGGCTGCTTGGCCGGCGTCCTGCCGGCCATCCCCGCCCAGGCGCACGTTCGCGAGGCAAGCGATCAGGGGGGATCAAACGTCAAAACAGGGCGGGTCCGAAGCGAATCTTTCTGTATTGGCTGATTCGTAGCTCGACGGTTGGGATGCGTTCTGTTTTGACTTACCGCTTCCCGTTAGGCCTTGCCTCGAGCGTGCGCCCCGGCACGGGGTCGGGCGGCTGGACGCCGCCCGAGCAGGCTTTGCCAGGAGGGCAAGTGCCTGCGGTGCCCCGTGCCGGGGCGTGCGCTCGAGGTTTGCCCGGAGGGACAAGGCCTTTCGGGTGCCTTTCTTTCGCCTCTTTCTTTGGGCATGCAAAGAAAGAGGCTCGGGCGCGTCACCCAAGCAGGATCAAAACTGGAGACGCTGATTCGCGCCCGGAACCAGCCTCAGCGCTAAAAATCAGGAAAAGACTTCACCGGCATAACCAACAGACCCGACACACCTCAAATCGCACCCGAAACGAATCACCCATCCAACATCGGCACCCGCCCCCGCATCTCCAACTCCAGAAAATCGACAAAACGCCGCGCCCGCATGCTGGCGTGCGTTCCTCCCGGATAAAGCGCGTGGAAATCCGTGCGCACGCCGCGCCATTGCGGCAGCAGCTGTACCAGTTCGCCGGAGGCGAGGTGGGCATGCACGTCCCACCAGGAGCGCAACAGGATGCCGTGGCCGTCGAGGGCGAAGCGGGTGACCGCTTCGGCGTCGTTGCTCGCCAGTGGGCCGCCCACGCGGATCGTCCTTGCCCGCCCTGAACCGTCCGCCGTTTCGAAACGCCATAGTGCGTAGTCGCTGTCGTTCTCGCGTACGACTAGGCAGCGGTGGTTTTGCAACTCTTCGGGAGCGTCGAGGGGCGGCGCCTGTTCCAGGTAGCCCGGCGAGGCGCATAGTACGCGGCGGTTGGCGAGAATGCGCCGCGCGATCCAGCGCGCGTCCGGCGGTTCGCCGATGCGGATGACGACATCGAAACCGCGTTCGTCGAGGTTGGGCGGAAAGTTGCTGAGTTCCAGCAGGATTTCGAGGCGGGGATGCTGCCGGGCGAAGGCCGATATCAGCGGTGCCACGTGGCGGCGACCGAAGCCGAAGGTGGCGTTGACGCGCAGGCGGCCGGCAAGCGCGTCCTGACGCGAGAGCAGCGCGCCTTCGAGTTCGCCAAGATCGTCCAGGATGGAGGCGCCCCTGGCGGCGTAGAGTTCGCCTTCCGGCGTCAGCGTCAGTCGGCGCGTGGTACGTATCGCCAGTGCCACGCCAAGCCTGCGTTCCAGGCGCTGCAGGCGCTTGCTTACCGCCGACAGCGAGATGCCGAGTTCCCTCGCCGTGGCGGTCAGGCTGCCGGCGCGCACCAATTGCTGGAAGAAACCTAGATCGTCGAGAGGATTCATGCTGTCGAGGTTATTGTGGAATAAAAGGAAAGAGTGGTTTGTATTTGATTCCGATTATATTCATCGGACGACAGTCTAGACTGTCACAAAATCTTCGCACCGAAATGATGTCCACCATGTTCGAGGGCTTCGAAAGTTTCGACATCGATGTCGACGACGGCATCCGCATCCACGGCCGCCGTGCCGGCGATGGACCGCCGTTGCTGTTGCTGCACGGTCATCCGCAGACGCACGTGATATGGCACCGTCTCGCCGGACGTCTGGCCGAGCGCTACAGCGTGGTCGCCACCGACCTGCGCGGCTACGGCGATTCGTCCAAGCCGGCAGGAGAGCCCGATCACGCCAACTACAGCAAGCGCGCGATGGCGGCCGATCAGATCGCGGTCATGGCGGCGCTGGGTTTCGATGCGTTCTACCTGTGCGGGCACGACCGCGGCGGGCGTGTCGCGCAGCGTTTGGGCATGGATCATCCGGAGCGGGTGCGCAGGCTGATGCTGCTCGACATCGCGCCGACGCTGGCGATGTACGAGAAGACCGACCGCGCGTTCGCCACTGCGTATTTCCACTGGTTCTTCCTGATCCAGCCGGCGCCGCTGCCCGAGACCTTGATCGAGGCTTCGCCCGCGGCCTACATCACCCGCACCATGGGCGGGCGTCATGCGGGCATGGACGCGTTCGATCCGGCGGCCATCGCCGAGTATCAGCGCTGTCTGGCACAGCCCGGAGCCGCGCATGCGCTGTGCGAGGACTACCGTGCTTCCAACGGCATCGACCTTGAGCATGACCGCGCCGATCGCGCGGCGGGACGCCGATTGTCGATGCCGCTCGAGGTGCTGTGGGGAAAGTACGGCGTCGTCGAACGCTGTTTCGATCCGCTGGCCGAGTGGCGCGCGGTCGCCGAAGACGTACGCGGCGAAGCGCTGCCCTGCGGCCACTATCTTCCGGAAGAAGCGCCCGACGAGGTGTTTCGCCATCTCACCGCATTCATGAGGTAAACCATGACACATAGGATCGCCGTTATTCCCGGCGACGGCATCGGCACCGAAGTCGTCCCCGAGGGCCTGCGTGCGCTGCAGGCGACCGCCGAGCGTTTCGGCATCGAACTGGCTTTCGAACATTTCGACTTCGCCAGCTGCGACTACTACCTGCAGCATGGCCGCATGCTGCCGGAGGACTGGTTAGAGACGCTGTCGGCCTTCGATGCGATCTACTTCGGCGCCGTCGGCTGGCCGGAAAAGGTGCCGGATCACGTGTCGCTGTGGGGTTCGCTGCTGCAGTTCCGCCGCGCCTTCGATCAGTACGTCAATCTGCGGCCCTGCCGTTCGATGCCGGGCATTCGCAGCCCCCTGGCCGACCGCGGACCGGGCGACATCGATTTCTACGTGGTGCGCGAGAACACCGAGGGCGAGTACTCCAGCATCGGCGGCAGGATCTTCGAGGGTACCGAGCGCGAGACCGTCATGCAGGAAACGGTGATGACCCGTATCGGCGTCGATCGTGTGCTTAAGTACGCTTTCGAACTGGCGAGCGCCCGCCCGCGCCGCAAGCTGACTTCGGCCACCAAGTCCAACGGCATCTCGGTGACCATGCCGTACTGGGACGAGCGGGTGAAGGCGATGGCCTCGAGCTATCCCGACATCGCCGTCGACCAGTTCCACATCGACATTCTGACCGCCAACTTCGTGCTGCACCCGGACTGGTTCGACGTGGTAGTGGCCAGCAACCTGTTCGGTGACATTCTCTCGGATCTCGGCCCGGCCTGTACGGGAACCATCGGCATCGCGCCGTCGGCCAACATCAATCCGGAAGGTCGCTTCCCCAGCCTGTTCGAGCCGGTGCACGGTAGTGCGCCGGACATCGCCGGACGCGGCATCGCCAACCCCATCGGCCAGATCTGGAGCGGCGCGATGATGCTCGAGCACTTGGGACATGCGGAGGCTGGCGCGGCCTTGCTGCAGGCGATCGAGAAGGTGCTTGCCGGCGGCGATGCGCAGGCGCTGACGCCGGACGTCGGCGGGCAGGGCACAACGCAGAGCCTGGGCGCCGCCATTGCGTCGGCCGTGGCGCAGGCGTGACGGTGTGAGGCG
>NZ_JARRQY010000087.1:0-9684 GCF_037381185.1 Acidihalobacter sp. | reverse complement strand
TGGCCCGAATTGCCTGCGTATAAGCAGCATTAAGAGACTTTTTAGCTGGCTTAGTGCCAGGGCAGTATAGGTGGGGTTTTTTGCTCTTTCATAAAATATACATATTCGTAAGAATGTGGGTGCATGGTGGGTTCGGCACGACATTTAGTGCTCATGTGTATTCGAATAATGTGATGGTGGTGGTTTTTTTATAAAAAACGCGACTTGAACGGCATCGTCGTGCGTGGGGAATATCGCCCTGTGGGGTTCTCGAAGCGCCCGAGAAAATCAGCTTGAATCAGCAAGAGAAAGGACTGAAATTGCTTGATTATTTTGAGGGAATGCGTCTCGCAAGATATACATCGTTGTAAGAATGCAAAATAATGCGGAATCCGGCATGGAACTCGATGTCCGGTTTGCCATGGAAATTTATGTTTTCAATAAGTTGGCGGGTATGCGTCGATCAACGGAATGGCTTTATGAGCGAGCCTTTCGAGGCCCGTCGGGGTGGGGGGATATTCGCAATGCATAGAGGAGCCCTGATCGACAAAATGGTTGCCCTGGCGGCTGGAATCATGGTGGCTGCTGTGAGTCTGAGTGTCGTAGGCGCACGTAGTGCGGAGGCCGTTGCCGGCCAATTGCCCACCGTGACGCTCATGGTCGGCGGCATCGACAAGCAGATATACCTGCCGTATCAGCTGGCTCACGACCTGGGGTATTTCAGGAAATTCGGCGTTCATATGGTCCTCAGTTCCGAACATGCGGGCGGTGTGGGCGCCGAGGACGCGATGGCTTCCGGGCAGGTCGACCTGGCCGGTGCCTGGTACGTGCACACCATCGACTTTCAGATGCACGGCAAGAAGATCATCGATATCGTGCAGCTCAGCGGCGCGCCCGGCGAGCGCGAAATGTGTGCAACCGGTTCAGGCGTAAAAACGCCGGCGGACTGGAAGGACAAGGCGGTCGGCGTTACGGACATCGGCTCGGGGACGGACGATCTGACGCTGTATTTGGCCTATCGCTACCACCTCACTTCGCAGGACTTCACGCGCATCGGCGTCGGCGCCGGCAAAACGCTGATCAGCGCGTTGAAGCATGGCCGCATCGTCTGCGGCATGACGACGCAGCCCACCGTCAATGCCGTGGAAAAGCTTGGCATTGCCTATTCGGCGATCAATCTCGCTTCCGGGGCGGGAGCCAGGAAATGGCTGGGCGGGTTCTGGCCGACGGCCAGCGTGTTGGCACGCGCCGACTGGGTCAAGGAGCATCCGCAACTGACCCAGGACGTGGTCGATGCGATGGTCGCCACGATGCACTGGATCCATACTCACAGCGCCGCGCAGATCGCCGCGCACATGCCGGAAAGTTTCGTCAGCACGCCGCTGTCGACCAGAGCGGAATACATTCACGCATTGGCGCAGGACAAGGGGCAGTTCCTGCCCGATGGCCTTATGCCGGCGGGCGGTCCGCAAACGGTGCTCGCGGTGGAGAAGCTGGCCGGCAAGATCATCAAGCCGGTCGATCTGTCGATCACCTATACCAACAAGTACGCCATCCGCGCGAACGAGTTGCTGGCCAAGGGGCGCGGTACTTCGCATTGACCGTGTTGCCGGCCGCCCCGCCGGGTGCGGACCCTGCGGTTGAAGTGGCAAAGCCGGCTTTCGAGGCTGTCCTGTCCGTCGGATCCGGTGCGGCTCATGTCGCGACCGGCCGCCGCCGACGGGCGAAGATAGCGCTGACCATCAAGCCCGGATGCGCCGAATCCAGGCGCAGCTCCGCGTCATGCAGGTCGGCTACGGCCTTGACCAGACTCAGCCCCAGGCCCGTGCCGCCGGAGGTGCGGCTCTTTTCCAGACGATAGAAGCGGCGCAGAACCCGCTCGTGCTCGTTTTCGGGAATGCCGGGGCCGTTGTCCGCGACCGTGACCCGCACGGTGTCATCGTGGGCCGTCGCGCTGCAGTGGATACTTGAACCCGCAGGACAATACCGGATCGAGTTCTCGATGAGATTCGACAGCATCTGCATGAGCAGTTCCCGGTCGCCCATGATGTCGGCCTTGGCGGTAGCGGGCAGCGCGACCGAGAAACTCTGGCCCGCATCCCGCGCCACTTCCCGGTAGACCTCGTCCATCATCGTGAGCAGGGCGGAAATGTCGACGGGCTTGAACGCGGTCTTGCGTGCGCCGGCTTCGATTTGGGCAATGCGCAGCAAGGCGTTGAACGTCCGGTTGACCTGATCGACTTCCGCTGCCGCACTTTCGAGTTCCGCCGCTACCGGCTGCGAACGCTCCTGCTTGTCGAGCGCTTCGGCGATGGTCATTTTCAGGCGGCTGAGAGGCGTTTTCAGGTCATGGGCGATGTCGGCGCTGACCTGCTGCATGGTTTCCACCGAAGCGGCGAGTCGATCCAGGGCGCTGTTCAGATCCCCGGACAGCTGTTCGATGTCGTCGTTTCGTCCCGACAGGGGAACCCGGGCCGCCAGTTCCCCCCGCGATACCCGGTCCATGGTTTCCCGAACCGCGTCGAAGCGCCGCTGCATCCGATGGGCGATCAGGCTGCCGCCGACGACTGCCAGCAGGACCGCGACAACGAACGCCCATTCGAAGCTGGTCTGCACGAGGCGGCCGAGGTAACCGAGTTGCTGGAACTTCATGCCGACGACCAGGCGGACCTTGTTGCGGACGATACCGGAGTAGACGCGGTAGCGCCTGCCGCCGGTGAGGCCCAGCTGCGCGCCGTCGACCGATGACCAGCCCGGCGTTATCGCCAGCGACAGGGCATGCACGTTGCCCCCCAGCACCTGTCCCCCCGGTCCTATGGCGATGAACAGCCAGTTGTGGCCCAGGGTTTCCTGAATATAGGCGTGGAGTGTGTTGACGAGATTCGTGGCTCCACCATGGCCATAGCTGTTCTCGAGTGCCGTGTAGACGTTGTGGATGTCGTGATCACGGTGATTGAACAGTTGCCATTTCAGCAGTTGGCTGGCGGTTGCGCCGGCCAGGAATACCGATACCGTGCTCAGGACGGCGTAGGTCAGCGCCATTCGAATCGCGGTGCTGTGCAGTAGCCTAGCCGGGCGCACGAAGCGTGTATCCGCAGCTGCGCACCGTATGCAGCAAGGGCTCACCGAAGGGTTTATCGATTTTCGCGCGCAAGCGGCTTATGTGGGTTTCGACGATACTGGTCTTTGGATCGAAATGAATGTCCCATACCTGTTCGAGCAGCATGTTGCGGGTCAGGACCTGGCCGGCGGCCCGCATCAGAACTTCGAGCAGCAGGAACTCCCGGGTCTGCAGAACGATGTTCCGGCCGGCCCGTTTCACGCTGCGTTTGACCAGGTCCATCTCGAGGTCGGCTACCTGTAGCGTCGTTACCTTCGCCGGCGCGGCGTGTCGGCGCGTGAGTGCCTTGACCCGCGCCGCCAGCTCGCTGAACGCGAAAGGTTTTGTCAGATAATCGTCCGCGCCCGCCTCTAGCCCCGCCACCCGGTCGTCGATGCCGTCGATGGCGGTCAGATAGATGACGGGCACGATGCTGTTGGCCGCCCGCAGAGCCTTGACCAGGGACAGGCCGTCGAGCGTAGGCAGCATGCGGTCGACGATGATGACGTCGTAGCTCCCATGGACTGCTTCCTCCAGGCCCGCTTTGCCGTCTTCCACTACGTCGCAGACATGCCCTTTCTCTTGAAAACCCTGCGCGACATGGCTGGAGGTCTTCTTGTCGTCTTCAATCAACAACAGATGCATCTACGGAGCACACCATCGAATCCCGATAAGCAGATATTGTAGTCCCCCGGATACCTTGCCAGTATTGGTTACGCAATGCCGCCAGCGTGGTGATCGGCCTTCGGCGTGTCGGATTCGAGTATCTGCAGCCGCGCGCGCTGGGCGGCTCTTATGTGTCGTCTGGCGGCCTGTTCGGCGCTTTGCGGGTCACGCGCCCGGATGGCCGCGAGTATGGTTTGGTGTTCGGCGAGGGCTTTTGCCGCTCGTCCCTCTACTTTGTAGGTAGTCGCGCCGAGAATGGCCATCGAATCGCGCAGCGCGTTGAGTGAACGCAGCAGATAGCGGTTGTGCGCGGCGTGGTAGATGGTGCCATGGAAGCGGCGGTTGAGCGTGGCGCGCCGCTCGGGATCTTCGCCGGGTTGGCGCTCCTCGGCGAGGATGTCCTCCAGCAGGTCGATTTCCGCGTCCGCAGCGTGGCGCGCGGCGAGTCCGGCTGCGGTCCCTTCCAGGACTTCCCGCATCAGGTACAGCTCTATGACCGCCTGCTGGTCCAGCCGCGCGACGGTCATGCCGCGGTACGGTTCGGTGGTCAGAAGCCCTTCGTTCTGCAACCGCCTGAGCGCTTCGCGCACCGGCGTGCGACTGATGCCGAACTGCTCCGCGAGCTGCGTTTCGCGCATGCGTTGCCCGGGCTTCAGGCGGCCGTCGAGCAAGGCCTCCAGCAGGCGGCGGTAGGCGAGTTCCGAGCGCGGCAGTCCGTCGTGCGTTTCCGGGTGGTTGTCGGCCATCTCAGTCTCCGTTCGAGTTTGGTCCGTCCGCGCGTTCGCCGGCGTATTGCAACAGCGCGGCGAAGCGGTACACGGCATGGACGAACTTGCCGTAGGGTAACGTGGCGAACAGCGCGAGGACGATGCCCAGGTGCAGCACCAGCAGCGTGCCCATGGCCGGGGTGGCGCGCAGCGCGAGCAGCAGCAGGCCGCTCAGCGCGGTGAGGAACAGCAGCGCGAGGAAGGCGACGTCCATGCCGAGCATGCGGCGCATGGCCGGCGCCGGGTCGGCGATGAACTTCAGCGCGAACAGGCCGGCGCTGCCGATCAGCAGGCCGATGCCGCCGAGGGTGCCGAGCACGACCGGCAGGCTGAAGACCGGGTACGGCGCGGGTCGGCCGAAGGCGTAGTCGTTGAGCGTCGCGACACAGGTGGCGGCGAAGCACAGCGCAAAGCCGTAGAGCATGCTCTGGTGCAGCCAGCGGCGGGTGTTGGAATAGGCTTCGCCGCGGTCGTTGCAGCCGTCTCCGCCGCCGCCCAGATAGCGCAGGCTCAGGGTGTCGGCGAGCGCCTGGCGCAGGCGCGGCGCCCTCTGCGCGCCGCGGCCGGCCGGCGCGGTCGCGCGCCGGTAGCGCAGCGCGCCCAGGCCGAGGGCGAGCAGGGCGAGCAGGCCGATGCCGCCGGCCGCGCCGACCATTGCCGCATGCGGCACGACCGCGTAGAAAGCGTCGGCGCCGCGATGGGCGGTGAACAGCGTTTCGGGGGAGATGAACGCCGCAGCGAGCGCGAAGGCGAGCGCCAGCGCAAGGATCAGGACCAGCGACACCAGCACGCCGTTGCGCCGGAACACGCCGCCGAGGCCTTGCGGCCAGGCGTATTTCTCGTAGGTGTCGGCGCGCAGGTCGGCCATGGCGCGCGGCACGTTGACGCCGAATTCGTGCGGTAGGGCGTACTGGCAGGCGTAGTAGCAGGCGCCGCAGTGGTGGCATAGGTTGGCCAGGTATTCCAGGTCGGCGTCGGCGAAGCCGCGGCGCTGGGTCATGGCCGGGAACACCGCGCAGTAGCCTTCGCAGTAGCGGCAGGCGTTGCAGACTTCCATGACCCGGCGGGCTTCGTTCAGGGTGTCAGCTAGCGGCATGTCGTGCGGCCTCCTGTCCCGCGATGCGTCCGAAGACCGTGCCGATGGTCATGCCGATGCCGGCGAGATAGCCGCGGCCGAGGATGTTGCCGGCCATGATCTCGCCGGCGGCGAAGATGTTGGCGGACGGGCGGCCGTCGTCCATGAGCAGGCGTGCGCGTTCGTCGACGCCGACGCCGAGATAGGTGAAGGTGATGCCGGGGCGCAGCGGATAGGCGTGGAACGGCGGCGTGTCGAGCGGGCGCGCCCAGTGGGTCTTGGGCGGATCGAGTCCTTCCGTGGCGCAGTCGTCGAGGGCGCCGGCGTCGAAGCGCCCTGGGCGTACCGCGGCGTTGTAGTCGGCTACCGTGCGTTCGAGCACAGCGGCGTCGAGGTCCAGTTTCCCGGCCAGTTCGCGGAGGCTGTCGCCGCGTATCGGCGGGAACAGCGAAGGCATGAAGTCGCCGGTCATCTTGGCGTCGATCAGCGCGTAGGCGGTCTGCTCGGGCTGGCGTGCGACCAGGCGGCCCCAGATCGCGTAGCGCTTGGGCCAGAAGTCTTCGCCCTCGTCGTAGAAGCGCCGGCCCTCGCGATTGACGACGATGCTGAACGGCACGCAGTCGAGGCGCGTGACGATGCCGCCGTCGTAGCGCGGCGCGCGCGCGTCGATCGCCACCGCATGGCATTGGTCGGGTTCGCCCACGCGCCGCGCACCGCGCGCGAGCAGGGTGCGCAGCACGGCGCCGCGGTTGAAGGTGGTGCCGCGGATGAGGAAG
Organism: Acidihalobacter sp.; assembly: GCF_037381185.1. Taxonomy (NCBI): domain Bacteria; kingdom Pseudomonadati; phylum Pseudomonadota; class Gammaproteobacteria; order Chromatiales; family Ectothiorhodospiraceae; genus Acidihalobacter; species Acidihalobacter sp. Next base: position 3,321 of record NZ_JARRQY010000087.1, on the reverse strand, counting down.
TTGCGCGTGGCAGGTCCCCAGGCCTCTTCCAGCCATTCGAGATTGGATTCGAAGCCGCCCGCGGCGGCGATCAGCGTGCGCGCCTCGATGCGTTCGGGGAAGCCGCGGCGGCGCACCCGCGCGGCGTGGAAGCGGCCGTCTTCGATCTCCAGGTCGAGCACTTCGGTGTCGTAGCTGATCTCCACGCCGAGGCGCTCCGCGCTGAGGTAATAGGCGTTGAGCAGGGCCTTGCCGCCGCCGCGGAAGAAGGCGTTGGTGCGCCCGAGGCTGAGCGTGCCGCTCAGCGATGGCTGGAAGCGCACGCCTTGCTTGCGCATCCAGTCGCGCACGTCCGCGGAGGCGCGGATGGTCATGCGCGCCAAGCGTTCGTCGGTCGCGCCTCCGGTGACGCGCTGCAGGTCGTCCCAGTATTCGGACTCGGGATAGCGCCCGGTCAGCACGTCGGCCGGCTGCTGGTGCATGCAGCGCAGATTGCGGGTGTGGCGGCTGTTGCCGCCGCGTTCGGCGCGCGGCGCGTGTTCGAGCACCAGAAGGCGCCGCGCGCCGGCTTCGCGCGCGGCCAGCGCGGCGCACAGGGCCGCGTTGCCGCCGCCGAGCACGAGCACGTCGGGCATGTCGGTGGCGTGTTCGGACAAGACCGTGTCCGTCGGGAGCGGCGCGTTCATCAAGTGTCTCTCGGCAGGAAGTATGGAATGCTATGTGTGGCGCATATTGTATACAAAAGTATACATTTAGAGTGGGGCTGAGCCATTGTCAAATGGTGCGATGATCCGGGGGCACTTTGCTGCGTTGAACCAATGGCCATGGAATATGTTCAGACTAGAATCACTCCCGAGCCGTCGCGGATCGTTGGAAACCGCAGTGCGGCATGTACAAGATCGAGGTAGTGCCATGGAATCGGTTCTTATTTCTCCGGCTTAGGCCGGTTGCGAGGTTGCAATGCAGGACGCAGAAATTCCGCAGGGCAAGGCGCCCGCCGCCACGGAGCGGCGGGCAGTCTGGGCCAGTGCGCGCAAGGATATGGCGGGCACGGCGCTGGGCGAAAGCCGGGTGTGGTTCACGCTGGCGCAGGGCATCGTCAGCGAGGTGTACTACCCGCGCATCGACATTCCGCAGATCTGCGATCTTGGCTTCATCGTCGCTGACGAGAAGGGTTTCTGGGTGGAACTCAAAGGCGGCGACTATGCCGTCGAGTGGTTGGATACGGATATCCCGGCCGCGACGATCACCCATCGGCACGAATGCTTCGAACTGCGCCTGCGGGTGTGCACCGATCCGCGTCGCGACGTGCTGCTGATCGATCTGGAACTCGATGGTGACGAAGCGCTGCGCCCTTATGCGCTGCTCGCCGCCCGCCTGGGTGGGGACGCGGAGAAAAACCGAGCGTGGACGGGCGAGTGGGACGGGCGCCGGACGCTGTGGGCCGAGCAAGGACCTTTTGCGCTCGCCCTGCAGTGCCGAGACGTGTCCGGGCGCGCGGCACTGGAACGACGCTCGGTGGGTGAGGTTGGCGCGAGCGACCTGCGGCAGGACTTCGAGCGCGACGGGCGCATGCGCAGGCAATACGCCGAAGCCGGCCCCGGCGACGTCGTCCTGGGGGCCGGTCTGCCGCGGCGCTGCACATTGGCGGTGGGCTTCGGCAGCAGCCGCGAGTCGGCCGATACGCTGGCCTGGACCAGTCTGGCCGGCGGTTTCGAGGCGGCCTGGGGGGCATATGCGGAGGGCTGGCGGCAGTGGCGCGACGCTCGTCCCTGGCGTGCGCTGGACGCCGGCGATGTCGGCCCCGAGGCGCTGGCCCTGCTGCGGCGTTCGGCCAGCATCCTCAAGATCCACGAGGATCGCACCTACCCGGGTGCCATGGTGGCGAGCCTGGCGGTGCCGTGGGGCGAGGTGAGCGAGAGCCGTGGCGGCTATCACTTGGTGTGGTCGCGCGACTTGGTCGAATCCGCCGGCGCGCTGGTCGCGCTGGGTGCCTACGATACCGCGCGCGACGTGCTGGCCTATCTCGTCGCGACGCAGCAGGCGGACGGACACTGGCTGCAGAATCAGTGGCTGGGCGGCAAGCCGTTCTGGCAGGGCATCCAGCTTGACGAGACCGCATTCCCCGTGCTGCTTGCAGGGATGCTGCAGGCCCGTGACGCGTTGGGCGAGGTACCAGTGGCGGACATGGTGGCCGGAGCGTTGCGCTTCATTCTGGCTGAAGGGCCCTGCTCGGGGCAGGACCGCTGGGAGGAGGACCCCGGCGTCAACACGTTCACGCTCGCCATCGTCATCGCCGCCCTGGTCGAAGGCGCGCGGTTCCTGGAGGGGCGGGCAGCCGATCTGGCGCTGATGGTCGCCGATTACTGGAACGCCTGCATCGAGGACTGGTGCTGGACGGACGACACCCAGCTGGCGCGCGACCTGGGCGTGCCTGGCTATTACCTGCGGGCCGCGCCGGCGGCGGTGCTGGTATGCGAGGGTGCCAAGGCCGAGCATCTGTTCATCAAGAACCGCGCGCATGACTACGACCGTCCCGCCGACCAGCAGATTTCGACCGATTTCCTGCAACTGGTGCGCTACGGTCTGCGCGATGCCCACGATCCGCACGTCACCTCCACCGTCGAGGTGGTGGACAGGCTGCTGCGCACGGAGACGCCGAACGGGCCGGTCTGGCATCGCTACAACGGCGACGGCTACGGCGAGCACAGCGACGGTCGTCCCTTCGACGGCACCGGCCGCGGCCGCGGCTGGCCGCTGCTGACCGGTGAGCGAGGACACTACGCCTTGCTCGCCGGCGAGGACGTCATGCCCTATGTGCACGCAATGGCGGCGATGACCGGCCGCGGTGGACTGCTGCCGGAACAGGTCTGGGATGCGGCGCCGATGCCGGAGCGCGATCTTCAGCCGGGTCGACCCACCGGCGCCGCGATGCCGCTGGTGTGGGCGCATAGCGAGTTCGTCAAGCTGTGCCTGAGCGTGCAGCAGGGTAGCCCCGTCGATGCGCCGCGGGGTGTGCGGGAACGCTACGCCGGACGCATTCCGGAGCTTGACTACGTGCTGTGGCGGTTCCGTCAGCGGCCGCGCCGTTTGCGTGCGGGGCAGGAGCTGCGACTTCTGTTGTCTGCGCCGGCCATGGTGCACTGGGGGGTGAACGGCTGGCAGAACGTGTGCGATACGCAGACCGAGGACTGGATGCTGGGACATCTGGCGCGTGTGCCGACAAGGGACCTCGCCGCCGGAACACGCATCGACTTCACCCTGCGCTGGCAAGCGGACGACCGCTGGCAGGGCGAGAACTTCTCTATCGAAGTGGCTCCTGCGTGAACAGTCGCCATTGCG
>NZ_JARRQY010000086.1:0-9713 GCF_037381185.1 Acidihalobacter sp. | reverse complement strand
CGGGAGAACGCGGCCACGGCCGATGCGGGTCTGGTGCTGTGGCAGGTGGTGGCGCTGGTGCTGCTGCCGGCGACGGCGGCGTTCGGGCTGCTGCGCTGGGTGTCTGCGCACGTGCGCAGTCGTCCGAAGTGGCCGGCCGAAGTGCTGGCGAGCGTGGGCGGCGCGGCGCTGCAGGGCGCCGAACTGGCGCGGTGGAACAAGCCCGTTGCGCCGCGGCCGGGCGACGAACCGACGAAGGAGGGCAAGACATGAGAGAGGAGACCGATATGGAACACACCCCGGAATATGAGGCTTTGTTCAAGGAGTACTTCAAGCTGTGCTCGCTTGCGGGTGAAGCATGCGTAAAGTTGGAGCTGTCCGAAGACGAGCTGCGCCAGCGGGTGGATAAGTACCGCCGCCTTGTCGAGCCGTCCTTCCCGGAGCCGCCGAAGGCGTACGGGAGCGACGATGCAGGCGTGCCGGCGGAGGATCCGGCGCAATGGCGGGCGTTGATCGTGGAATACAGCAGCCAGTGCGCGGCTTTCGGCGACATCATCGTGGAACTCGATCTGCCTTTCGAGGAGCTGCGCCGGCGGGTGGAGCGCGGGCGTTTGGAAATTGCGCGTGCGCAACCGGGCGCCGACGGTGGATCGAGACCGGGGTGACCATGGTGGCCGATCGTTTCTTCGCGCATTCCGGCACAGACGAAAATCGCAGCGACTGGCAGCCGCTCGCCGAGCATTTGCACAATGTCGGGCGTCTGGCGGGCGAACGCGCCGCCAGGTTCGGCATGGCCGAGGCCGCCAGGGCTGCCGGCTTGCTGCACGACCTTGGCAAGTACACCGACGACTTCCAGCGCCGGATCGCGGGCGATGCGGTGCGGGTCGATCATGCCACGCACGGTGCGATCCTGGCCGTGGAACGCTACGGTCAATTGGGCCATCTGCTCGCCTACGGCATCGCGGGCCATCACGCCGGGCTGGCCAACGGAGCGGAGGGCATCGAGCGCACCGCTTTGCGGGATCGCCTGCGCGGCGCAGGCCTGCCGCCCCTGCTGGACCATTGGCGCAGCGAAATCGACTTGCCCGACAAGCGGACGCTGGCGCTTCCCCTGAAGCCGCACAGCCGGGAACGCAGCGGTTTTCAGTTCGCGTTTCTCGCACGCATGCTGTTCTCCTGTCTCGTCGATGCCGATTTCCTGGATACGGAGGCGTATTACGATCGACTCGAAGGCCGCGCTTCGGTCCGGGATGCGCCCGTGCCGAGCCTTCATGCCTTGCGCGATCGCCTCGATGAACGGCTGGCCCGGTTCGAGGCCGATACCGAGGTCAATTGCGTGCGTGCCGGCATTCTCCGGCATGTCCGGCGGCAGGCCGAGTGCGATCCCGGTCTGTTCTCGCTGACGGTGCCGACCGGCGGCGGGAAAACGCTCGCGTCCCTGGCCTTCGCGCTGGACCACGCCATACGCTACGGTCAGCGCCGGGTGATATTCGTGATCCCGTTTACCAGCATCGTCGAACAGAACGCCGGAGTGTTCCGGGAGGCGCTGGGACCGTTGGGCGAGGCAGCGGTGCTGGAGCATCACAGCGCTTTTTTCGCCAAGCCGCCGCGCGACGAGCCCGAGCATTTCCAGGCGCGGGAGAAGCTGCGCCTGGCCATGGAGAACTGGGATGCGCCTATCGTCGTCACCACCGCGGTGCAGTTCTTCGAAAGCCTGTTCGCCGCGAAGCCGTCGCGCTGCCGCAAGCTGCACAACATCGCCGACAGCGTGGTGATTCTCGACGAGGCCCAGACCCTGCCGCTCAAGCTGCTGCGCCCGGCCGTCGCCGCCGTCGATGAACTGGCGCGCAACTATCGCAGCAGTATCGTGCTCTGTACGGCGACCCAACCCGCATTGAGTGCGCCGGCATTCGCCGGTGGCCTGGATGACGTGCGCGAACTGGCCCCGGAGCCGCCGCGGCTGTTTCGCGAACTGGAGCGCGTGCGCATCCGCCATGCCGGCGTGCTGGACGACGAAACCCTGAGCGACGAGCTGCGTCGACGCGAGCAGGTGCTGTGCATCGTCAACAACCGCCGCCACGCGCGCGCCGTCTACCAGTCGATCGCCGACCTGCCCGGCGCTCGCCATCTCAGCACGCTGATGTGCGCAAAACATCGCAGCGCGGTGCTCAAGGAGATCTACGGCACACTGGAACGCGGTGAACCCTGCAGGCTTGTATCGACCAGCCTGATCGAAGCCGGCGTCGACATCTCTCTGCCTACCGTACTGCGCGCCGAGGCCGGTCTCGACTCCATCGCCCAGGCGGCGGGTCGCTGCAACCGCAACAAGGAATGGCCGGTGGACGCGAGCGAGGTGCTGGTGTTCGCGACCGCGAACGAAGACTGGGCGCCGCCGCCCGAGCTGCGACAGTTCGCCGAGGCGGCGCAGGAGATTCTCCGCCAGCCGCAATACCGGACCGATCCGCTTTCGCCCTCGGCGATACAGGCCTATTTCGAGCTTCTGTACTGGCAGAAAGGCGGAGAGGCTCTGGATGCGCACAATCTGCTCGGCATCGCCCGGGAGAACGGTATCGACAGCTTGCCGATGGAAACCCTCGCCGCGAAATTCCGGATGATCGAGAGCGGGCAGATGCCGGTCATAGTGCCGTACGACGACGATGCGCGGGAAACATTGAAGGGATTGCGTAACGCGGAACGAAGCGGCGGATTCGCGCGGAAGCTGCAGCCGTATCTGGTTCAGATGCCCCCAGCGGCTTACGACGCGCTGTGCAAGGTCGGCGCGGTGCAACCCGTAGCGTTGGAGAAGTGGGGTGAGCAATTCATGGAACTGGTCAATAAGGATATTTATGATGTGGTTACCGGCCTAAGCTGGGATAATCCGACATTTATAAAAGCTGGAAATACCATCTTGTGATTCGTGATGAAAAAGATTGTCTATTTGATCACCTACCCCAATGGGAAAATTTACATCGGGAAAGATCTGACAAATGACATCGCGTATTTTGGCAGCCCTGACAGTGTCCTGATAGCCAACGATTTTAGCGAGAATGAGCGTAGGGATTTCACTGTTCGGCGCACCATTTTATGGGAGTCCGATTCGGCTTCGGACAAGGAAGTCAATCGTAAGGAAGTCGAGATGATTCGGCTTTATCGGGCTAATGATCCAGCAATTGGTTACAACCGGTGGCCGAAATATAAGCCAGTGTCTACGATTGAACCGGACCGGCATGATGAGGATATGAAGTCATGAGCTTTGGTATCCGCCTGCAGGTTTGGGGCGAACGCGCCTGCTTCACGCGCCCCGAAATGAAGGTCGAACGGGTGAGCTACGACGTCATAACGCCCTCGGCGGCGCGGGGCATCCTGGAAGCGATTCACTGGAAACCGGCGATCCGCTGGCAGATCGATCGCATCCGCGTGCTCAAGCCGATCCGTTTCGAATCCATCAGGCGCAACGAGGTCGGCGGCAAGCTCTCCGCCGCGTCGGTCGCCAGGGCGATGAAGGCGGGCAGCACGGCCGGGCTCGCCACCTGCGTGGACGAGGATAGACAGCAGCGCGCCGCGACCGTTTTGCGCGACGTGGCCTATGTCATCGAAGCCCACTTCGAACTCACGCCCAAGGCCGGTCCCGACGACAACGCCGGCAAGCATCTGGACATCTTCAACCGCCGTGCGAGGAAGGGACAGTGTTTCCACATGCCTTGCCTCGGCGTGCGGGAGTTTCCGGCGAACTTCGAACTGATCGAGGACGACGCGGCGCTGCCGCCGGTCGAGCCCGAACTGCTCGGCGAGAAGGATCTGGGCTGGATGCTGCACGACATCGACTTCGCCGACGGCATGACGCCGCGCTTTTTCCGCGCGGCGATGTGCGACGGCGTGATCGAGGTGCCGCCCTGGCAGGCGGCGGAGGTCAAGGCATGATCCTGCAGGCATTGGCGGGCTACTACCAGCGTTTGGTGGAACGCGAAACCGAAGGCGTCGCGCCTTACGGCTATAGTCCGGAGAAGATCAGCTATGCCATCCTGCTTTCGCCGGAAGGCGAGGTCGTGCAGGTGCGGGACGTTCGCGATACCACAGGGAAGAAACCTCATCCACGGATGATGAACGTGCCGCAGCCGGAAAAGCGCACGGTCGGCATCAAATCGAATTTCCTCTGGGACAAGTCCAGCTACGTGCTGGGCGTTAGTGCGAGCAGCAAGCGTGCCGACAAGGAACATGCGGCCTTCAAGGCGCTGCACGAAGAGGCGTTGGCCGGTACCGACGATCCGGGGCTGGCAGCCTTGCTGGCCTTTCTGCGCAAATGGACGCCGGATCGGTTCGATGCTCAAGAGTTCCGGGATGACATGCTGGACGCCAACTTCGTGTTCCGGCTCGACGGCGAGCAGGCTTATCTGCATCAACGGCCCGCAGCCGAGGCGGTTCGCGCCCGGCTTCTGGCTTCCGCTTCCGACAGCGACAACACTTCGGAGGTTTGTCTTGTCAGCGGAGAAGCCGCTCCCGCCGCACGTTTGCATCCGGCCATCAAAGGCGTCAACGGAGCGCAGAGTTCGGGGGCATCCATCGTCTCCTTCAACCTCGATGCTTTCACCTCGTACGGCAAGAGCCAGGGCGAAAACGCGCCGGTTTCCGAACGGGCCGCCTTTGCGTACACGACGGCGCTCAACTACCTGCTGCGCCGCGGCGAGCACAATCGCCAGCGATTGCAGGTCGGCGACACCACGGTGGTGTTCTGGGCGGAGGCCGATGACGCGGAACAGGCGACGAATGCCGAACTGACCTTGGCCGATCTGCTGGACAAGCCCCCCGACGACAGTGCTGAAGCGGAACGGGTGCGGCAGGTGCTCGATGGCGTCGCCAGGGGCCGGCCGCTCGCCGAGATCGATCCGGGTCTGGCCGACGGCACCCGCATGTACGTGCTGGGTCTCGCCCCCAACGCGTCGCGGCTGTCGATTCGTTTCTGGCTGGTGGACACGCTGGACACCTTGACCAGACGCATCGCCCAGCACCGCGCGGACATGCATCTCGACCCTTCGCCCTGGAAGACTGCGCCTTCGGTGTGGCGTCTCGCTCTCGCGACGGCGCCCTCCCGCGACGGTCGCGCCAAGAGCGAGGATGTTCCGCCCCAACTTGCCGGCGATTTGCTGCGCGCCATCCTCACCGGCGGCCGCTATCCCGGCAGCCTGCTGGCCAATACCGTCATGCGCATGCGCGCGGACGGCGACGTTTCCGGCGTTCGCGTCGCGCTGTGCAAGGCGGTGCTTGCCCGCAATCTGCGCGCCCAATCTTCCCAGGAGGGGATCCCCGTGAGTCTCGACACGCAATCCACCCAGCCGGGCTATCTGCTCGGGCGGCTGTTCGCGGTGCTGGAATACGCCCAGCGCAGCGCGCTCGGCGGGCAGGTCAACGCGACCATCCGCGACCGCTATTACGGCGCCGCTTCGGCCACGCCGGCTTCGATTTTTCCGGTGCTGCTGCGCAATACGCAGAACCATCTGAGCAAGCTGCGCAAGGAGCGGCCGGGGCAGGCGGTGAATCTGGAAAAGGATATTCGCGACATCGTGGCCGGCCTGCCGGATCGATTCCCGCGCAGCCTGCGCATCGAGGATCAGGGGCGCTTCGCCATCGGCTATTACCACCAGTCGCAGGCCCACTACACCAAGCGCGTCGCCGAAGATGACGCGGCAACCGAAACCGAGGAGCAAGGAGCGCAGTCATGACCGCCATCGCCCACCGATACGAATTCGCCTACCTCTTCGACGTCGCCAACGGCAATCCCAACGGCGATCCGGACGCCGGCAATCTGCCGCGCCTCGATCCGGAGACCAACCGCGGTCTGGTGACGGACGTGGCGCTGAAACGCAAGATCCGCAATTTCGTCGCGCTGGAAAAAGAGGACGCGCCGGGCTACGCGATCTACATGCAGGAAAAGGCGATTCTCAACGATCAGCATCAAAAGGCCTGGGAAGCGCTCGATATCCCGCCCGATGCCAAGGACGCCTACAAGAAACTGCCGAAGGATGAAGCCAAGGCCAGGTCGATTACCGCCTGGATGTGCGGCAACTTCTTCGACGTGCGTACCTTCGGCGCGGTGATGACCACCGGGGTCAACGCCGGACAGGTCCGCGGGCCGGTGCAGCTGGCCTTCGCCAGTTCGGTCGAGCCGGTGTTGCCGCTGGAGATTTCCATTACCCGGATGGCGGTCACGACCAAGAAGGAAGCCGATGCCCAGAGCGGCGACAACCGCACCATGGGCCGCAAGCACATCCTGCCCTACGGGCTCTACCGTGCCCATGGCTTCGTTTCCGCCAAGCTGGCCGAACGTACCGGTTTTTCCGAAGACGATCTGCAATTGCTCTGGCGCGCACTGATCAATATGTTCGAGCACGATCGCTCGGCCGCCCGCGGCGAAATGGCGGCGCGCAAGCTGATCGTGTTCGAGCACGAACATCCGATGGGCGATGCACCCGCGCACGTGTTGTTCGAAAGCGTCAAAGTCGAGCGCGCAACGCCGGAGGATGACGGGCCAGCGCGCAGTTTCGCGGACTACCGCGTCACCGTTGACGCCGGCGCGCTGCCGCCAGGCGTCCGTATGACCGAGTACCTGTGACGCAGCGCCCGGTTGCGATGTATGGACGATACCCCGGTTCCGCTGTCTGCGCTCCAGCATTACCTGTACTGCCCGCGGCAGTGCGCGCTGATCCACATCGAGCGGCTTTGGGCGGAAAATCGCCAGACGGCCGAAGGGCGCATTCTTCATGGGCGCGCCGATCAGCCCGCGGTGGAGCAGCGCCACGGCGTGCGCACCATTACTGCGATGCCCGTCTCCGCGCCGGAGCTGGGCATCGCGGGCGTAGCCGACGTGGTCGAGTTCCATGCCGGCGATGCGGGCGATACACCCTATCCGGTGGAGTACAAACGGGGACGGCCGAAACCGCATCGGGCGGATCAGGTTCAGCTATGCGCGCAGGCCTTGTGCCTGGAATCGATGTTCGGCTGCAGGGTGCCGGAAGGCGCTTTGTTCTACGGCAAGACCCGCCGTCGTCAAGTCGTATCCTTCGACGCCGAATTGCGCCGTTTGACCCGGGATACCGTCGTTGCGACGCGTGAAATGATTCTTTCCGGAAAGACTCCTCTTGCGACGTACGACGCCAAACGCTGCGATGCCTGTTCGCTGCTCGATCTTTGCCAACCGCGGGTGCTCGCCCGCGCCGGCAGGGTCCAGGAGTGGCTGGAGAAACAAATCCGGATCGAGGACTGAAGCATGCGGCGGCAGCTCAACACCTTGTACGTGAGCACTGAAGGGGCCTGGCTCAAGAAGGATGGCGCGAACATCGTCATGCAGGTCGAAGGCTCGGAACGCGCCCGTTTGCCGGCCCACATGCTGGAAAGCCTGGTTTGCATCGGTCGCGTGCTGGTTTCCCCGCCGCTGCTGGGATACTGCGCGGAGCAGGGCATCAGTGTGTGCTACCTGACGAGCAACGGAAAATTCCTGGCCCGCGTCGAAGGTCCTGTTTCGGGCAATGTTCTACTGCGGCGGGAGCAATACCACCGCAGCGACGACCGCCCCCGCTGCGCGGCTATCGTACGCAACCTGCTGCTCGGCAAGGTGCACAATCAGCGCGTTGTCGTCAGCCGCGCTCTGCGCGACCATGGGGCGCGTCTGGACGAGGGAGACCGCTTGGCATTGGGGCAAGCGGGCAAAAGCCTGCGGCGTATTCTCGACAGGCTGTTGCGCGAATCGGACCCTGACGTGCTGCGTGGTCTGGAAGGCGAGGCCGCTCAAACCTATTTCGGCGTGTTCGATCATATGATCCGGACGGACAGTGCGGCGCTGCGTTTCAATGGACGCAACCGCCGCCCGCCCACCGACCCCGTGAATGCACTGCTCTCGTTCCTTTACACCCTGACTACCCATGATTGCCGTTCGGCGCTCGAGACAGTCGGTCTTGACCCGGCGGTCGGGTTCCTGCATCGGGATCGTCCGGGTCGCCCTAGCCTTGCTCTCGATCTCGTCGAAGAATTTCGTCCCTTGTTGGCGGATCGGCTCGCCTTGTCGTTGCTTAATCGAAAGCAATTGAGTGAACGCCACTTCGTTACCCTAGACAATGGTGCCGTTTCGCTGAAGGACGATGCCCGCAAGGTCGTCCTGACCGCTTACCAGGAACGCAAGCGCGAGGAATTGCGCCACGGTTTCCTCGACGAAAAATTGGAAATCGGCCTTTTGCCCGCGGTACAGGCCCAATTGCTCGCACGGCACCTGCGTGGCGATCTGGAAGCCTACCCACCGTTCCTATGGAAATGAGGGCGATCCGATGATGGTCCTCGTCAGCTACGACGTGAGTACGAGCGATCCGGGTGGGGAGCGGCGTCTGCGTCGAGTTGCCAAGGCCTGCCGCGATCATGGTCAGCGGGTACAGTATTCCGTGTTCGAGATCGAGCTTGATCCGGCGCAGTGGACAATGCTCAAACAAACACTGACGGATCTGATCGACCCCTCTCGCGATAGTCTGCGTTTTTACCATCTCGGCAAGAATTGGCAGCATCGGGTTGAGCATGTTGGTGCCAAAGCTGCCCTGGACCTCAATGGCCCGCTGATCTTCTGATTGCGAACCCGAAGCTACCGCTGAAAGTACGGTAGGTTCGCAATTTTATAATTCGTTGATCTAATTGTTTATTTTAAAGCCTTGTGGGCTTTGCCCGAACGGGGACGGTGTTCTTGTGCGTGGTTTCGCGGAAATGTGCTGATTTTATTGCTTCATACAATTGCTTAAGCTCCCCCTGTCGCGCCCCACGCGGGCGCGTGGATTGAAACAATGTGCGCTCTCTTGCTACGGCCATGGCTCAAAGGTCGCGCCCCACGCGGGCGCGTGGATTGAAACTATGTCGACCTGATTCCGACCACCGAAAACACTCGTCGCGCCCCACGCGGGCGCGTGGATTGAAACGATGCACATTGTGACGCAAACATAAACACAAGCGAGTCGCGCCCCACGCGGGCGCGTGGATTGAAACACAAGACGTTGCAAGAAGAACGCCAGATTTAGGTGTCGCGCCCCACGCGGGCGCGTGGATTGAAACGTGAATATTCGCAATTAAATGAACGTGCGAATCGGGTCGCGCCCCACGCGGGCGCGTGGATTGAAACTTCGGTAGCCGGGTTGTAAATCTGAATTTCACGAGTCGCGCCCCACGCGGGCGCGTGGATTGAAACTTTTGCTTGACAAGGCGGGCAACTATGGAAAGACCGTCGCGCCCCACGCGGGCGCGTGGATTGAAACTATGCCAAATTTGCACCATTCGTCAGCTATGTCGAAGTCGCGCCCCACGCGGGCGCGTGGATTGAAACATTTCCAAGTATCACAAGTCGCGCCATGACGAAGTGGTCGCGCCCCACGCGGGCGCGTGGATTGAAACTTTGTAATTAGCTTCGGTGCGTTCTTGGCCGAAGTCGCGCCCCACGCGGGCGCGTGGATTGAAACTTTTCGCCGCCGCCGCGCACGTTCTTTACTGCAAGTCGCGCCCCACGCGGGCGCGTGGATTGAAACAGCAAACTGCTGAATGGCGAGATCCAGGATCCAAGTCGCGCCCCACGCGGGCGCGTGGATTGAAACACGAATTCGAAGCGGGGCAGGCCATACGAATACAAGGTCGCGCCCCACGCGGGCGCGTGGATTGAAACGGTGCCGACGTGATCGAGGCCTTCATCGAGCACCGTCGCGCCCCACGCGGGCGCG
>NZ_JARRQY010000085.1:0-23453 GCF_037381185.1 Acidihalobacter sp. | reverse complement strand
GGTAAGCGAAGCGCACCCCAACGCGGACGGCGCAGCTCATGTTGGGGTTCGTTGCACTCACCCCCAACCTACGGCAGCCGTGTTTTGACGTTCGATCCCCCTTGATCGCTTGCCTCGCGGACGTGCGCCTGGGCGGGGATGGCGAATGACTGCGGGCCCCGTTCAGGGGTGCGTTCGCGAGGTTGCCCGCAGGGACAAGCACAGCACTCTGCGCCTGTGCCATTCGCGACTGCAGTGGGCTGGTGTGTGTTCAGGGCAAGGCGCGGTGCGAAGACAATGGCCCGAGCCCTTGGCAAGCGCCGCAACGCCGCCCTGGGCGCACACCAGCCCACCCGAAGGACGTCTCCAGGCTGTCCCGCCCCGGTGTTGCTCCGCTTGTGAAGGCAATGAGCCTTCCCTGCGCGATGCGCCTTGTGGCGAAACAGCCTGGTGTCGCTGCAGCCGTGAATGGCACAGGTGCAGAGTGCTTTAGGGGTGCGTTTCTTTCGCTGGTTTCTTTGCGCATTTCAAAGAAAAAAGCACCGGGAGGGATTTTTCGCGCCAGCCCCGAAGGGGTGAGGCGCAGGGATGCGTCGAACAAATCGGCTCGGACGCGTCACCTCGATTAATCTGAGCCCCAAACGTCGAATCGCGTCCTAAACAGACCCGCACGGCCAACAAGTACGCCGCTTTCAGTCGCGCAAGACAAAAACACCGGTCGCTGATTCACGCCCGAAAAGAACCTTAGCGTCGGCGGATACGCGGCCTCAAGACAAGCGAATCGCCCACGTCACCACACCTCAAGCGCGAACTCAGGCAGAAACAAGCGGCTTATGCCGCGCAATGCTCTGCAGTAACCCCATGGTCGCCCCCATGCTTACCAATGACGTTCCGCCGTAGCTCATGAGGGGCAGCGGCACGCCAACCACGGGTAGCAACCCCATGGTCATGTCGATGTTGATGAACACATCGATGGCAAAAGTCAGCGACAGACATCCGGCCAGCAGGCGCGAATAGTTATCGCTGGCGCGCCAGGCGATGTACAGGCCGCGCAGAATGATGAAAACGTAGGTCGCAAGCAGTGCCAGGCTGCCGAGCAGCCCGAACTCCTCGCCGAACACGGCAAAGATGAAGTCGGTGCGGCTCTCGGGCAGGAATCCCAGCTGCGCCTGCGGTGCATGCGGCCAACCGAGGCCGTACATCCCACTCGAACCGATCGCGATCATCGACTGGATGATGTGATATCCGGCTCCCAGCGGTGCACTCTGCGGATCGAGAAAGGTCAGGATGCGCGCACGCTGATAACCGTGCATGAAATGCCATACCAGCGGCAGCAACGATGCGCCGATAGCCAATCCCAACACCAGGAAACGGAACGGCGCCCCGGCGAGAAAGATGATCACCAACGCCCCCATGGCGATGAGAACCGCGGTTCCCATGTCTGGCTCCTTGGCGATCAGCAGCACGGGCAGGATCATCAGCACAGCGGCCTGCAACAGCATGCCGAAGCGTATCGGCAATGGCTGACGGCTGAACAACCAGGCCAGCATCATCGGCAGAGCAAGCTTCATGAATTCCGAAGGCTGAATGCGCACCGGCCCGAAATCCAGCCAGCGCCGTGCACCGAGCCCTACATGGCCCAGCCCTAACACCGCCACCAGCAACAACAGACCGCCGACGTAAATAGGCGGACTCAACTGACGCCAGCGCCGGGGTGGAACCTGGGCAACGGCCAGCATGACGACAAGCGCGATCAGGAACTTCACCCCCTGATGCCAAACCACCCCGAAACCCGGCCCGGATGCGCTGTAGAGCACCGCCTCACCCGCGCTGAACACCAACAGGATCCCCGCAAACAACGGCCAATCCAGATAGATGCGCTGCAGCAAAACGCCAAAGAAACGCGAGAATGAGCTGGAAACCGAGAGTGTTTTCATGAAACTCCTTAGGGCCTGTTCATAGCTGCAGGCCCTAGCTCAACGCGTGGCAAACTGCGGTTCGTGAATGAGCAGCACCCTGCGGTCCGCAGTTGCCGTGGTGCTTGCGTGGCTTCATCGGCTGAAAGGCCAACTGAGACAGCGGCATGTCGATCTGCGACTGATGCGTATACCAGTAATCCATCACCTTGCGCGCGATGATGGAAGCCGGGCCGAGTTTGTCACCGGCGTGTTCGACTACCACGACCACCGCCAGGCGCGGCTTGTCGATGGGCGTGAACCCCTCGAACAAGGCGTTGTCGCGCAGGCGAAACGGAATCTTGCCGCGATGGGCGAATGGATTGGTGTGAAAGCTGAAGACCTGGGCGGTTCCCGTCTTGCCCGCCACCGGCAGCGGAAAACCGTGGAACGCCCGATACGAAGTCCCGTACGGGGAGGCGGTCACAGCGTGCATACCGGCGATCACGTCGCTCCAGAAGCTCGGGTTACCGAAACGCGCCACGGGCAGAGCTTTCGGCGCCAAGGAGTGTAACGGCCCTTGCGGCGTGGCCCGCCAGGCCCGCAGCAGATGCGCTTGGTGGCCATGCCCTCGCATCGCAATGGTGGAAACCGCCTCCGCCAGCTGCAGCGGGGTGGTCTGCATGTAGCCCTGACCGATGCCCATGAGCACCGTGTCGCCCGGATACCAAGACTGCCCCTGACTGTGTTCCTTCCATTTCGGCGACGGCAGCACACCCGCCGATTCGCCAGGCAACCCCGGATCGGGCAACTGGCCAAAGCCGAACTTGGCCAGCGTCTTGTCGATGGTCTGGATGCCCATCGCATAGGCCACCGGATAGAAATACGTATCGACCGACTGCTCGATCGCCTTCTTCAGGTCGGTCATGCCATGGCCGTAGGGTGTCCAATCCCAGAACTTATGACGGGTACGATCGCCAGGAATGATGTAATACGGCCCCGCGTAGATCTGCTGCTGAGGCGTAATGACATGGGCTTGCAGCGCGCCCAGGGCGATGAATGGCTTGATCGTCGAACCCGGAGAATAGGCCGCGGCCAGCGCACGGTTCCACAGTGGCTTGCTCGGATTACCGAGGAGCTTGCTGTAGCGCTGCTCGGAAATGCCGTTGACGAACCAGTTGGGATCGAAAGTCGGATTGGAAACGAGGGCCAGTACTGCGCCGTCGCGCGGATTCATCACCACGACGGCGCCCTGCCAGCCCTTCATCGCCTTCTGCGCTACCCGCTGCAATCCCATGTCCAGCGTCAGCACCAGATCGCGTCCCGGCACCGGAAGCTGGCTTTGCAGAGTTCCCAACGGCCGCCCCGCGGCATCGACCTTGACGACCTTGTATCCGACCTTGCCATGCAACTGGTGCTGGAATGCCAGTTCGAGGCCTCGCTTGCCAAAATAGTCGGTACCGGCGTAGTTGTCGGCATTGACCTGCCTCAGCTCGGCGGCATTGATCCGCCCAACGTAGCCGACCGAATCCACGGTCAGACGCCCATAGGGGTAGTGCCGGATCAGGCGGGCCTGGATATGCACACCGGGGTAGCGGTAGCTCTCGACTGCAAAGCGCGCCAACTGGCTCTGACTGAGTTGCGTGAGCAGAGGCACGGCACGATAGGAAGGCGTGGAAAGGCGCAACTGCTCGAAATGGCGCACGTCGGCGGGCGCTATGTGCAGCAACTGCGTCAGCTCCTGCACCGTCTTGTGCAGATGGTGCACATCGGCGGGTACGAGCACGAGGTTGTAGCTGGGTATGTTTTCCGCCAGCAGTTTGCCGTTGCGGCTGTAGATCAACCCCCGAGGCGGTGCAACGGGCTCGATGCGCACACGGTTATCATGCGCAGCCTGCGCATAGTTGCGGTGGCCCAGGACCTGCAGCTGCACCAAACGATAGACCGCCACGCCAAGCATGGCGATGACGAACAACACCATCGCCACCGCCCTCAAATTAAAAACCCGCCGCTGCTGGCCCGCATCGGCGACGGGATCACGTCCGTTTATCATTCGCCCTTGGATCTACCGTTGTCACGTCAACGCTGAAAGTTCCCGCGTTTTGACCGAATACTCCCCGCAACGTTCCATTCGTGCCGATCGGCACGCCATATGAGCGTAATGATTTCCGATTTAATCATAATGTTACAGATCATCTTTCTAGCGACATGAACTCGATCCATACAAAAGGCGGTCCCGCCGATAAAATTGGCCCGCATTTTGCTTATAAAACATTTTGCTTATAAAATCTTTAGATACTCGAAAGAAACATAAAAACGCACCAAAACTCGTGGAGTGGCTAAAAACCTCGACCGCGGCGCACATTTCGGAGCGAAAGATGAAAATCAAGAACCTCGCCATTGCAGCCATGCTGTGCATCGGTATCTTTGGTTGGAGCGCAGCGAACGCGACTCTGATCGACACCGTATACCTGAACCAGAGCAGCCTCGGCGCCCAGCCGAACGCCCCTGAGGCCGGCGCGGCCAAGCTGTTGGCGGACCGCTACAAGGGCATTAGCTCAGCGCGGTTGAGTTTTGACCTCGTGAACGAGCCGCCGCCAGTGGCTGAGGCGGTGATGACGGTGGACGACTACATCCGGGTGACGCGTGCGGCAACGGCGGCGACAGCGCGACCTACATACTGACCGCATCGGATCCGCTGAGTCTGATCACCAACGAAGCCGGCTTCGCCTCGGCCGCGCATATCCAGAATATCAGCTCCGACAACAGCAATTTCAACAACCTCTTTCTTTCCCATAATTGCTGCTTTGGCTGCTGTTGCCCGCGCCCGCCCCCCTGCGACGGCGACGGCTGGATCACCGCCGCTGAAGTCACGCCTCCTCCGACACATAACGTGCCGGAGCCGTCCGAACTGCCGATGATGTTTCTGGGACTGGCCCTACTGGGCGGACTGGGACTGTATCAGCGGCGCAGTCGCAAGAGCTGAACCACATCAAGGCTTCATAGCCATTCCCCGCCCCCGTCAGGGGGCGTTTTTTTACCCGCGGACCTTTATATCCGGCAAACCAACACAAAACGCCGGCATCCGCTTGCCGACTCAACGACTCCCGCGCCAACGCAGCGCCGCCAGCGCCAGCACGACCCAGAACACGAAGCCGGCCAGCGACCAGTCCACCAGGCGGATGCCGAGTATGCGATGAGCCCCTGCCACGGCACAGGACGGCACGCCGGAGGCGGTAATCGTGCAGACGCCCAGGGCGGGCGCGGCGCCGTGCACCTCGCTCAACTGCAGCAGAGCGGTGGCCAGGCCGGCAATCGCTGCGGCCAGGGCCAACGCGCCCCCGGCACGGCGGTGCCAACCGTAGAGCGCGAACCCGGCCAGGATCGCCAGCACCTCGCCACGCTGGACCCAACACAGAGAACACGGCTGCAAACCGTCGTGATACTGCCACCAGAGCGCGATGAGCAGCGCCGCGCATGCGCTCGCCACACCCAATAGCCCAATGTGGACACTCCGCAATTTCATCATGTGTCAGGCACTCGATCAGCAACCGAAGGACAAGGCGCAGCCTACCTGAGCCGCATCGGATGGCAAAGCGAATATCAGTTGCCCGGCGGGGCCAGCACCAAATGGAAACTGACGTCCACGCTGTCGCGCACGCGCAAGCCGCCGTTCAGGATGCCGAACGGCTTGATACCGAAATCGCTCTGTTTCAGGATCAGGCCGCCGGTGGCGACCAGGCGGCCGTGCGGTGCGTGAAACAGCGCCGGGGGCACGACATAGTCATGGCTGGTTCCGTGCAGCGTCACGCGCACCGCAATGCGCGGATACCAGGGCGGCCCTACCATCCCGAGCGAGCGCAGCGTCATAACGGGATACTTGGCGGCATCGAGCACGGCGCTGCCCAGCATGCGCGCGCGGGTGCCCTCGCGCGCCGACACACTCGGCTCGGCCTCGAAGCCCTTCCCTTCCTGAGCACGCAGCGCCGCCTTGTCGATCACGAAGCTCTTGAGCGGCACATACAACTCGAAACCGGAGCGTTCAAGTTTCGGCTGCACGTACACGACGCCCCCGATGTCGGAGGTACTGATCACGTGATTGTGGCCGAGCGCCGCCAGGGGACCAGCGCGGTAGACGCGCAGGCGCAACTGCGAATCGGCCCGCACGACGTGATAGTCCGTGGCGCCCTGCCGGGGCAACGCCGGAGCCGCCGCCAATGTTCCGCCACCTTGCGCCGGGGCGGTGGCCGGCACACCCGCACAACCGCCCAGCAGAGCAATGACGAACAAGCCGGCCAGGAACGGAACACGCTTCATGCCCAAAGGATGAATGGTCGGCATTTAACCCTCCCCCCTGTCGGTGCAAAGTTTCAACAGGCCGACACTTCTGCCGACCGGACATCCAGACAGCTCGGGCCCGACGCATGCCTGCCCAGATACGAAATGACTTTCGCACACGCGGTTCATGACGGCATAGTCACTGATGTATGACCAGTTTGAAGAAACCGGTTCTGACGGCATTATGCCCGCAACGCCACCGCTATCAGCATGGAGACAAGGAAAGCCCATGACTCCCGACCGCATGCGCCATATCAGCTTCACACCCTCTGCCGACCCCGACACCATGAAGCTGGACACGGCCCCGATTCCCCGACCCGCGCCGGGCGACCTCCTGATCGAAGTGCACTACGCGGGGGTCAACCGTCCGGATCTGCTGCAACGCGCCGGCCTCTACCCTCCGCCGCCCGACGCCTCCCCGATACTCGGGCTGGAGGTCGCCGGCTACGTCGCCGCCCTCGGCGAGGGCGTACAGGGCTGGCAAATCGGCGACGAAGTCACCGCCCTGGTTCCCGGCGGAGGCTACGCCGGCTACTGCACCGCCCCGGCCGAGCATACGCTGCCCGTACCATCCGGCCTGAGTCTGGCCGAAGCCGCCGGCCTGCCGGAGAATTGGTTCACCGTCTGGGCCAATCTGGTTGGCCAGGGCCGGCTCGGCCAAGGCGAGCGGCTGCTGGTGCACGGCGGCTCGTCCGGCATCGGCCTGGCGGCGATCCAGCTCGGCAGCCTGTTCGGTTGTCGCGTGTTCACCACGGTCGGCACCGCCGAAAAGGCCGATTTCTGCCGCCGCCTGGGCGCCGAACTGGCCGTCAACTACCATCAGGAGGACTTCGCGTCGGTCCTGGGAGAGGCGACCGGAGACGAAGGCGTCGACGTCATCCTCGACATGGTCGGAGCGAAATACCTGCAGCGAAACCTCGACCTGCTGCGACGCGACGGGCGCTTGGTCTTCATCGCCTTCCTGGGCGGCAATCGCAG
Source organism: Acidihalobacter sp. (assembly GCF_037381185.1). NCBI lineage: Bacteria > Pseudomonadati > Pseudomonadota > Gammaproteobacteria > Chromatiales > Ectothiorhodospiraceae > Acidihalobacter > Acidihalobacter sp. The sequence continues at coordinate 16,263 of NZ_JARRQY010000085.1, read as the reverse complement.
CGAAATCGACCTGCGGCCGATCATGGTAAAGCGGCTCACGCTGACCGGCTCCACCATGCGCCCGCGCACGCGCGCGGAGAAAGCCGCGATCCGCGACGCGCTGCTCGAACGCGTGTGGCCGGCGCTCGCCGACGGGCGCATCCGCAGCCACATCCATGCCACCTATCCGCTGGCCGAGGCCGCCGCCGCACACCGCCTCATGCAGAGCAGCCGACATATCGGCAAGATCGTGCTGCGTGTCCGCGACTGACGACACTTGGTTGCCAGCCATCGGGTGGGCGTAAATGCGGCTGCCGAGGCCCACGGAGGAACATCGTGAACACAGACGCGTTGCAGGATTACCTGTATCAACACATCCCGCTCACCCGGGCCATGCAGGTCGAGGTACTGGAGGCCGAACCGGCCGGTGTGCGGCTGGCCGCACCGCTGGGCCCCAACATCAATCACCACGACACGGTGTTCGGCGGCAGCGCGTGTGCGGTCGCCGTGCTCTCGGCCTGGGCGCTGCTCCACGTCCGGCTTCAGGCGCTCGACCTGGACGGACGCGTGGTCATCCACGCCAACACCATGCGCTACGACCGCCCCATCTCGGGCACTTTCACCGCCGTCACCCTGCCCCCGGAACCCGCTGCCTGGGACCGCTTCATGCGGACGCTGGAACGCCGGCGTCGTGCGCGCATCACCCTCACCGCCGAACTCTTCTACGACGGCCGCAAGGCCGGCGAAATGAGCGGCGAATTCGTCGCCATGAACCCCGGGACCGAAAGGGAGCCGACATGAGCCCGACCCGCATCCTGCGCATCGCACGCCCTACGGACCCGTTGCCGGCGATCGCCGAAATGTACGCCCACGGGCTCGGCTTCCAGCGCCTGGGCGGCTTCGAGGACCACGACGGCTTCGACGGCATCATCCTCGGCCATCCCAGCCATCCCTATCACATCGAATTCACCTCCCAACGCGGACACTGTGTGGAACGTGCGCCGAACAGCGATCATCTTCTGGTGTTCTACGAACCCGACCCACACCCCTGGCGGGCGACCTGCGCGCGCAGGCTAGAGGCGGGATTTCTCCAGGTGCCGGCCTACAACCCCTAGTGGGACCGCAGCGGCCGCACCTTCGAGGATCTGGACGGCTACCGCGTCGTCTTGCAGAATTCGGCCTGGACACGCTGAAGCGCAAGACGCTTGGCTGTGGACTCGGCTATCATGGCCGCACAGCCCATGGACGGTTCGACATTCGACTCACGGAAGACCACGCCATGCCCCGCTTCATCGCCAGGATATGCGGCCTCATGACTGCCTGCGCCCTTTACCTGGCGGCTTTCTCCCCTGCGGCCGCGCAAGCCCAGGAAATGGGACTGCTACACCCCAATCTGAGCATCGCCCAACTGGCGGTCAACCCCCTGTTCCGCATCACGCCCTTTCGCGCCAACTACCTGATGCCGCTGACCTACAACTTCGCCGGCGCGGACACCTTCACCACCGACAGCGTCAAACACTGGAGTCACACCGAGGTCGCCTTTCAGCTCAGCCTGCAGTCTCAGATCACACGCGGCCTGATCAACGGCAACGGCGCCTTCTTCATCGGCTACACCCAGCGCTCGTTCTGGCAGGCCTACAACCGCGGCGAATCGTCGCCGTTTCGCGAAACCAACTACGAACCCGAGCTGATGTGGCGCTGGTACAGCGACCTCCCGCTGCCCGGCGGGCTTCACGGCCGCATGCTCACGTTCGGCCTGGTACACCAATCCAACGGGCAGGCGGGCACACGTTCGCGCAGCTGGAATCGGGCTTACGTGGACATGTTGTTCAGCGCCGGACAGAACACCTATATAGACTTCAAACCCTGGTGGCGTTTCCCCGAGAAGCGCAAGAACTCGCCGAGCGACCCCGCCGGCGACGACAATCCCGACATCGAGCACTACATGGGACACTTCGAGCTGCGCCTGTACCGCAACTACGGCCTCTCGGGCCTCAGCCTCATGCTGCGCAACAATCTCAGCGCCACGGACAACCGCGGCGCCTTCGAGCTGAGCTATCGCTTCCCCATGTTCTCCGGCCTGCAGGGCTACGTGCAGTGGTTCAACGGCTACGGCGAAAGCCTCATCGACTATAACCGCATGGTCAACCGCATCGGCGTAGGCGTTATCCTCAGCGACTGGATGTGATACGCCCGGAACATACCCCCTAACGAGGAGAGACATGAGCAACGAACAGACCGGAATTCTCGCGCCGCTGCCCAAGCTGGCGCGTTATCTGAGCTTCGAACTCGCCGAGTCCGAAACGGCGCGCGAGAGCCTGGAGGCCCTGCAGGAAATCGCCGACGGCCACGAGGTCGTGATCGGCATCGGCCAGTCGCTGACCCTGGCCCTGGGAGCCGAGATCCCTGGGCTCACGATCCTGCCGGCGCGCGCCTGCGTCGGCTTCGACATCCCCTCCACACCGGCCGCCCTGTGGTGCTGGCTGCGTGGCGAGGACCGCGGCGAATTGTTCCATCTGAGCCGGCGCATCGAGATTGCCCTATCCGACGCTTTCCGCATGATTCATTCGGCTGACGGTTTCAAGTACGACGAAGGGCGCGACCTGAGCGGTTACATCGACGGCACCGAGAACCCCGAGGGCGACGAAGCCCGCGCGGTCGCCCTGACCGGCGCCGACGAGGCCGCACCGACCGACTCGAGCTTCGTCGCGGTGCAGATGTGGGAACACGATTTCGACCAGTTGGACACCTACTCGCGCGAGGAGCAGGACGACATCATCGGCCGCCGCCTCAGCGACAACGAAGAGATGGAGGAAGCACCGGCCTACGCACACGTCAAGCGCACCGCGCAAGAGAGCTTCGAACCGGAAGCGTTCATGTTGCGCCGTTCGATGCCGTGGAGCCACGGCGAACAGGGCGGTTTCATATTCGTGGCCTTCGGCCATTCACTGCATGCCTTCCAGGCCGCGCTCGACCGCATGGCCGGCGTCGAGGACGGCATCGCAGACGGACTGTTCCGCTTCACTCGGCCGCGTACCGGCGCCTATTTCTGGTGCCCCCCCATGCGCGACGGGCGCCTCGATTTCTCGGCACTCGGGATCTGAACGAACCATAACCGCTGCGTGCGCCGCCCCGCGGCGCACGCAGCGGCGAATCAGTGCCCGTGAACGTGCATGAAGCGCACGTCGTCAAGCCCCTGCAGCTCGACCTCGCGCGGAGCGATGCGCCGGCTGGCGCCGTTATCGACGCGCTCCGTCAGCAGCACGCGATACGGCGCCGTATCCGCCGGCGCACGCAGATAGCCGAAATACGGCTGACCGTCGTAGCTCAGCCGTACAGGCTGATCGCTGCCCCACTGGGCGAAGTTATAGGTTACATGCTTGGGATACGCGGGAGCGCTGGCCTGGCTCATCGTCACCTCACCGGATAGATGTGAAAAATCGGAAGCCGATTATATTCATCCGACTACATCGCCTGACAAGCGCCCCCGGCGACGATAGCAACGCGAAGCGTCCTCGCGCAGCTCCATCGGCAGCCCCTCGGCCTGCCACATGCCGATGCCTCCGGCGAGGTAGAACACGTGCTGAAAGCCCATGCGCTGCAGAACCTCGGCGGCGAACGCCGCGCGTGCCCCGGTCGGGCAATCGCAATACAGCACCACGCGCCGCCAGCGCGCATCCGCCAGCTCAGGATCGCGCGCGGCGTACTCACGATCGGCAGCCGGTTCGAGCAGACCGCGCGGAATCGACAAGGCCCCGGGTATGTGTCCGGCGCAAAACTCATCGGGTTCACGCACGTCCACCAGCAACAGAGGCTCGTGCGTTTTCATCCAGGCCAGCAGGCGCTGCAGGTCGACACAGCGCGTCGACGCCTGGGCTTCACCGACCAGATCGCTCAAGCTTGCACCGACTCGCGACACCGTCTGCCCCCGCGCCCTACCCCCCATATCCGCATCGTTGAACTCACGCCGTCAGCCTCGCTCGCGAACATCCTCCGCCTCCCCGACGGCGTAGCAGGCGAATAATTGCCCGGCTCCGGCGCCGTGTGTCGTCTGATCATAATAGAGCGAATGCAGTCTCAGTACCGGCGCCGGTTCAAATGCATCCCCTTCGACCAGGGTCGACAGGCGCTCGCCACCGAGCAACTGCGGCGCCAGACTCAAATACAGCCGATCGAGCGCGCCGCCTGAGGCCAGCAGGTGCAGCACCTGCGGACCGCCCACGGCGTAGACCAAGCCACATCCGGCCTCGCTCAGCACTCCGCGGACCCGGCGGGCATCGATATCGTTTTCCGGACCGGCCGCGATCACTGCCGCACCCGCCACACGCAAGCGCTGCGCACCGGCCGACACCGCACCCGAGGCCCCCGTCAACACGAGCAGCCGTGACGCCTCGATGCCCGCGGGCGGTGCGAAATCGACCGCCCGGCTCAGCACCACCACCCGCGGCCAGGCAGACAGGCCCTGCGCCTCCCGCCATGCGCGCAATTCCGAGTAACGCGGGTCATGGAAGGCAGCGAACAGGTCCTGCACCTCGCCGCGCGCACGGGCACGCAGATAACGGCCGCTGACCAGCACCGAGTCGGCCTGGATGGCCAGTTCCTGGAACAGCCACCAGTCGCGCGGATTGGCGATCGCGGCCGGCACACCGAATACACCGCGTGTATTCGGCAACGCGACGCGCCCGTCTAAGCTGGAAATGAAATTGGCGTAGATCAGCCCCCCGCCGGAGCCGCGCAGGTCGTGATCCAGATAGAGACCCCGCAGCGGGCGCTCGGGGCCCGGCTGCGGGTAGAGAGGCAGGACGCCGGCACGTCCGGCGGCGCCCGTCATCGACAGACTTACTGGCCGGCGCCGCTGTGGGCCTTGATGACCTGCTGCTCGATGGAGCGCATCTCGCCCAGCAGCTTGTCGGTCTTGGGGTCGATCTTGCGCATGGCCGCCATGGTCGCCGTCCGCAGCTCCTTGCGCGCAGCCATCAGCTTGGGATCCTGCATGGCCTTGCGCTCGGCCGCGATCAGACCCATCTGCGTCTGGCGCGCCTTGCCCAGCAGTTCGCTACGCTTGCTGTCGGACAGCTTCTTGTCCTTCATCTGCTGGCCGATGGTCTTGAGTGAGTCGATCATCTTCTGAGGATCGTCGCCATTCTTCTTCATGACACCGATGAGCTGTTCGCGGAAGGCCTGGCGCTTCTTGATCAGCTCGGGCTCGCTCTTGATCGCCTTGGCTTCGATCTGGGTCAGCTGGCCACGCACCTGCATGTACTTCTGCTGCAGCTCGCGCATGTTGGCCGAGCCGTTGTTCGGCGCGGAGGTCTGGGCACTCGGCTGAACCGGCTGCGCGGCCATGGCACGAAGCGGCATCGCAATGAACGCCAACAGAGAAAGCAGGCCCGCAACGCGGACGAAGCGGATGTGATTCGACGAAATGGACTTCATGGTGGTTCTCCAAAGTACCGCATATTGAGCGACGGGCCACGTGACCGCGCCTCCCCCGATGAAGGACGCACCCTAACAGGCCGCCCCACTGAACTGTCAAGCGTCGTTGTTTGGAAACAGACGCGCTCAGGCCGTGCGCAAGCGCACCTCGACCAGCGCCCCGCCAAGTTCCGAGCGCGCGACCCGAACCCCGCCGCCGTAATCGGCGGCGATCTGCGCCACCACCGCCAGCCCGATACCCTGCCCCGGATTCTGCGTATCAGCGCGTGCGCCACGGGCCTGCAGACGCTCGGCATCGGCCTCGTCGATGCCCGGCCCGTCGTCCTCAACCCATAACAGTAGACCTTCGGCATCGCGGCGCACACCCAGGCGCACGCGCACACGCGCCCATTTCGCCGCGTTGTCGAGCAGGTTGCCGGCCAACTCCATGAATTGATGTTCGTCGATACGCGCGCTCAACCCCTGAGTCACGTCGGCGCGCAGATAGATGCCGCGAGCGCCATAGACGCGTTCCAGCGCCGGCAGCAGGCGATCGATCGTGGGCGCCAAAGGCAACGGCGGCAGCAGGCCCTGCGGCCCGGCGCCAACCGCCCGTTCGAGCTGGAAGGCGACGATCTGGTCCATGCGCCCAACCTGCTCGGCCACCGTCGTCGCCGCCCGTCCGCCCAACCCCTCGTCCTCGCGCAAGCCGCGCAGCACGGCCAGCGGCGTCTTGAGACTGTGAGCGAGATCGTCCAGGGCGTGGCGGGTACGTTCGCGCCGGGCGCGCTCATGCGCGAGCAGCGCGTTGAGGCCGCCCACCAGCGGGCGCAGTTCACGCGGATGCTCGCCCTCCAGACGCTCCACCTCGCCACGTTCGATACGCTCCAGCTCGGCGGAAACCGCGCGCAGCGGCCTCAGCCCCCACTGCAACACGCCGAGCAGCGCGGCGAGCAGCAAGACCGCGGCACCACCCAGCCAGCCCCAGGGTGCTGCGCCCATAGCGCCACTGCCCCGCAACGGGCATGTGCGCCGGAGACGATGGCGCCTCGAGCAGCGACGGGGAACGCCACATCACACGCCCACGGGCATCCGCGATCAACGCGTACAGGCCGGAGCCCGGCTGCTGCAGGCGCGGATCGCCCAGCTGGGCAACGTTCAGAGAAACCTGCTTCGCAGTAATGTTCACTGCGCCCAGCAGCGCGTAGACCAGACCACGCAGCTTATCCTGCTCGGCCTGCCCGACCGCGGCGACGAAAGCGCGGTCCAGCGCCACGCCAGTCGAGATCACGAACACCGCCAGCACTGCCCCGGCAGCCAACAGCAAGCGGCGCTTAAGCGAGGGCATCGTCCGGCCGGCGCTCGAGATTGAGGCGATAGCCCCGGCCGCGCAGGGTCTCGATAGGCTGCAGGGTTTCGTCCGGGTCCAGCTTGCGCCGCAGGCGACGGATGAACACCTCGATGACGTTGCTGTCACGCTCGTCGTCCTCGGCATAGATATGCTCGGTGAGCGCGGCCTTGGACACGATCTCACCGGCGCGCAGCATCAGGTATTCGAGCACACGGTATTCGTAAGCGGTGAGATCGACCGGTTCCTCGTTCAGCGTCACCTGCTGCGAGCCCTGGTCCAGCGCGATGGGCCCGCAGACCAGGCGCGGCTGTGCCCAGCCGCCGGAGCGCCGCAGCAGCGCGCGCACGCGCGCCAGCAGCTCCTCGGGATGCACCGGTTTGACCAGATAATCGTCCGCGCCTGCTTCCAGGCCTGCAACCTTGTCCTGCCAACGCCCACGTGCAGTCAGCACCAACACTGGCACACTCCTGCCCGCGGCACGCAGGCCGCGTACCACTTCGACGCCGTCCAGCAGCGGCAGACCGAGATCGACGATGGCCAGATCGATGGGATATTCGGTGGCCTGGTACAGACCCTCGCGACCGTCAGCCGCGGCATCCACCACCATTCCCTGCCCCTGCAGCAAGGTGGTCATCTGCCCGCGCAGGTCATCATCGTCCTCGATCACCAGGATACGCATGGCGTTAGCGCAAGACCCGGCCGCTGCGGGCGTCCACCAGCACCACTCGCACCTGCCCGCCGACCAGCAACCGCACTCGATAAACCGCACCGCCCTCGACCGAATGCACCGCCAGTACGCGGCCGCCATAGGCCGCGCGAGCGACGTGCGCCGCCTCACCCGGCCCGATACCACCGCCGCGTCGAGCGACGGATTCAAAGCGCGCCACCTGTGGCGTAGCACCATAAACGGCTGCGGGTACCGGCCCCGCCTGCGCCGCGAGCGAGGTGATCATCAACAACAAGGCGATAGACGGCACGCGCAGCATGGGAGATCTCGGCCAGGAGAATTTAGGAATTCCCTAGTGTACCGGAGTCACGCGTTCGCTGACGCGCACCCGGATGAATCGCCCGGGCTCATAAGGCATGCGCGTCGTGTATACCTGCCCGCGGTAGCGGTAACTCACGCGGTAGGCCACCACCTGTTGCACGGTACGCCGACTGTGGCGCACTTCGCAGCGCTGCACCGGCTCGCTGCCCGTATAGGTCTGCGCTCCGCGCTGCGAAAGGTTGTTGCCTATCGCACCGCCGAGCAACGCTCCGGCTGCGGTAGAGGCCGTATAGCGTCCGTCGCGACCGAACTGGTGGCCGATAACGCCGCCGATGACCGCGCCGATGATGGTGTTGCCAACTGCGCCGGAATCATACTGCGGGCGCGTGACCTGACGCGTACGGGTTTCGGTCCAGCAGGTCCGTTCGGCCGGGCCGCGCATCTGCACCGTCTGCGTGATCGGTTCGACGCCCACCACGCGCGCATTGGCATAGCTGACCTCGCTCCAGCCACCGGCCTGCGCCAGGGGGGCGGCCAACAGAGCACTCGCGACACCGACTGCAACCAAGCTATGCTTTACGTTCATTGTCTTTTCCTCCAAGCCGTAAGCGGTCTTCTCCAGACCGTGGAAACAGCCTACGACTCCAGCCCTGAACGATTGCTGAACGCCCCCATCGACATGATTCCCCGCCTGCCCTCTTCCACGCTCGAACCGGCCATCGCCGGCCGCAGTACACTGGATGCCCTGTGCAGGGCGCCGTTCGTGCTGCTCGACGGCATGCGCATCGCGGACTATGTCGGCGATTACCGCATGCGCCAAAGCCGGCATGGCGAACACGATCTGATCTGCGCGTCGGCCCAGGTGTTTTTCGAGGAGGACGGCGTATTCGTCGCCCGCCACGACGGTGCCGACTACAGCCGCGAATACGCCGTCGTGCTGTTCGCCAGCTTTCTGGTGGTCGAATTCAACGCCTTCACGCCGGGGGCACATTTCCTAGTGCTCGTCCCGGCGCTGGAAGCCTCAGACGAGGCTCGCTACCAAGGCATGTGGGCCGCACAGCGCATCGAACGCCTGCAGCTCGCGTTACGCGAGCCGGGGGCCGAAGCGACCCTGTTCGCGGAACTCGACCGCCTGCGGGAAACCCTGAACAACCTCCCACCCGAACCACCGCAGCAAGGTGGGAGCTGGCTGTCGCAACTGTTCAAACGGCGTTAGCACGGCCGAAGTACACTATCGCCACCCCATCAACGATTCCTCCGGAGATGCGTTCATGAAACTCCACCGCCTGATCGTCCCCGTCCTGCTGGCCGCCACCGCTGCCGGCTGCACCTGGACCAAACTAACGCCCTACGGCGAGCAAGCCCGCATACTGAACGCAAACCAGGTCGGCAGTTGCAAGCCGCTAGGCACCACCACCGCGCAGGTGGCGGCTAAAGTGATCGGCATACCCCGCCCGCAGCGCGACGTCGAACGCGATCTGCAAAACCTGGCCCGCAACGCCCTGCAGAGCGTCAACGGCGACACCATCGTCCCGGTCGGTCGGCCGCAAGACGGCTCACAAACCTTCCGTATGTACCGCTGCATCAACCCCTGAAACCATGTCTGACGAACGGCCCCAGCTGCGCATCAGCGTGTTCATGGACTACGTTTGTCCGTTCTGCTTCATCGGCAGCGAACGCCTGCTGCGCCTGGAGAACAGCTACGACTTACGGGTGAACTGGTGCTTCGTCGAGATCCACCCGGACACGCCGCCTGCAGGCATCACTCCTGACGATCTCGACTACAGCGCCGAACATCGCCCGGCATTGGATGAATCGCTGGCCGCACTGGCCGCCGCCAACGGTCTTACACTCGCCCCACGCCACCTGGTTCCCAATACCCGCCATGCGCTGCGCATGGCGGAAGCGGCCAAGGATCTCGGCCGCGAACCGTTCTATCGGCTCCATCGCGCCTTGCTGCACGCCTACTTCATCGACGGGCGCGACATCGGCGACGACGGCGTGCTGCGCAAGATCGCCGCCGAATGCGAGCTGCCGGAGAACCTCCCCGACCAGGCCTGGAGCGAGCACCCCACCGTGGATGCACGCATGGCGCGCTACGGGGCCTTCGCCGCTGCAGCCGGCGTCAGCGGAGTGCCGACCTTCGTATTCGGGCAGCGCACGCTGGCCGGCGTGCAGAACCTCGACACGCTGCGCGCTGCCGCCGTGGAGCTGAGCGCAGCCGAAAACAGTCCGCCAGGCTGAACGATTCAGGCCTTTCGGGGCCACTCGACGTCCGTTCGTCGGCTGGCGCATTTACCCTCTATAAACACGCCGCGGCCTTTGCTAGCATCCGCGCCTACCCGGTCCCGGGACTCCGGCTGCGCCTCGGCCCCTCAAACCGTTATCAGGACACCCCTTTCTCGGGGTGAGTACATTCACTGTCGCTGCGCCTTGCAAGGAGTCAGCCCGTGCTGCGGCTCGTCACATCATTGTTCACCCTGCTGTCCGGCATGACGGTACTGCTGATCGGGGTCGGCCTGCTGTCCACCCTGCTCGGCGTGCGCGCCCAGGCCGCAGGCATGTCCAGCGGCACTATCGGCCTGATCATGGCCGCGTATTTCGCCGGCTTCGTCATCGGCACCTACTGGTGTCCAGCGATCATCCGCCGCGTCGGGCATATCCGCGCCTTCACCGCCTTCGCCGCGATTTCGGCAGCCGTCGCGGTGAGCCACGCGCTATGGCTGGACGCTTGGTTCTGGGGCGCCCTACGATTGATCAATGGCATCATGATGGTCGGTCTCTACATGACCATGGAAAGCTGGCTCAACACCGCAGTCGACAACAGCCAACGCGGCAGCCTGTTCGCCGTCTACGTAACACTCAGCCTGCTCGCCATGAGCCTAGGGCAGTTTCTGCTCATGCTTAGTTCGGCTCAGGGCTTCGCACTGTTCGCGCTGGTCTCCATATTGTTTTCGATGGGCCTGGTGCCGATCGCGCTAACCCGTGTACAGCAACCCACGCCGGTGGAAACGCCAACCCTGCATCTGCGTCAGCTGATCGGCTTCTCGCCGCTCGGTACGTTCGGCACCCTGATCGCCGGCCTGACCAGCGGTGCATTCTGGGGCCTAGGCGCGGTATTCGCCAAAGCGCTGGGTCTGTCTCCGTTCCACATTGCCGCGTTCATGGGCGCCACCATTGCCGGCGGCGCTCTGCTGCAATGGCCGATAGGCAAGTTCTCCGACCGTTTCGACCGACGCAACGTGATGCTCGCAGTCTGCGCCGCCGGCGCCCTGCTCGCCGCCAGCATCACCGTGGCGACGCATCTGCCGCTCCCGGTATTGCTGGCGCTGAGCTTCCTCTACGGTGGCGTTGCCTTCACGCTCTATGGCATCAGCGTCGCGCACATGAACGACCAGATCCGCGTCGAAGACATGCTCGAAGCCTCGAGTGGCCTGCTGTTGATCTACGGCGTAGGCGCGGTGATCGGGCCCATGGTCGGCGGTCAGTTGATGACTCGCTTCGGTCCCGTCAGCCTGTTCATCTACTTCGCCGCGGCGCTCGCCTTGCTCGGCCTGTTCGGCCTGCACCGCAGCCGGGTCACCGAACCGACGCCTCTCGAAGAACAGGGCGAGTTCGTGCTGATGGTGCGCACCTCGCAGGCGGCCATCGATCTGTCGCATCCGGAAGCGCAGGAAGCGGCTGCGGATGAGGGCGAAGTTCGAGAGGATGCGGCGTAGGGGGGGCGATGTTGCCTGGGACCGGGCCCGGTTCGGGAGCGAATTAGCGGTGGTTGAAGGCAGTGTATTTCCTGGCTTTGGAGGCTTGTTTCGGACGCGATTCGACGCTTTGGGCTCAGATCAATCGAGGTGACGCGCCCGAGCCGATTTCTTTGAGTGCGCAAAGAAACCGGCGAAAGAAACGCCCCCCCAGGATCGCTTGTCCCTGACGGGCAACCTCGCGAACGCACGCCTGAACGGGGCCGCAGCCATTCGCCATCCGGGCGAAGGGCCGCTTGGCCGGCGTCCTGCCGGCCATCCCCGCCCAGGCGCACGTTCGCGAGGCAAGCGATCAAGGGGGACCGAACGTCAACACAAGGCGAGTCCGAAGCGAAATCGTTCTGAGTTTGCTTGGTAGTAAACCAAACGTTTGGGATACGTCCTGTTTTGACGTGTGATTCCCGTTAGGCCTTGCCTCGAGCGTGCGCCCCGGCGCGGGGTCGGGCGGCAGGGAAGCCGCCCGCGCAGGCCTTGCCAGGAGGGCAAGTGCCTGCGGTGCCCCGCGACGGGGTGTGCGCTTGAGGTCTGCCCGTCAGGGACAAGGCCTTTCGGGTGCCTTTCTTTCGCCTCTTTCTTTGGGCATGCAAAGAAAGAGGCTCGGGCGCGTCACCCAAGTAAGATCAATACTGGAAACGCTGATTCGCGCACGAAACAAGCCACAGCGCGCAATGAAACACTCAATCCCGACGCAACAATTCAACAACAAAAAACAGCAACAACCCCATAGCCAAACCCCGCGCCCACCACTGCGCCAGCGCGTAGCCTCCATCGAATCCGAACAGACTCAGACAGGCGACAAGGCACAGAACCATCAGCGTCGCCCGCACACGAGGCCGCGCCCCGACCGCGTGCCAACGGCGCGCCAGCGCCACACCGGCCCAGGCCGACAGCCACCCTCCAAACGCCCCGGCCAACACATCCAGCGGCCAATGCGCACCAACCGCGCAACGCGAGACACCGACCAGCGCCGCCGCTGCCAGCAACAGCCAGCGCCAGCGGCTGCGCGCCAGACTCAGCGCAATCACACCAGCCAGGGTGAAGATCGCGGTGGTGTGCCCGGAGGGGAACGAACGCGCGGTCAGTTCGGGACCGATGATGTGCAGCGTCGAAAGCGGCAGCACCGCCGCGGGGCGCGGCGAATCGATCAGCGGCTTGAGCACGTCCACCCACAAGGTCGCCGGTACGGCGGCGATGAAGGCGGCGAAAACGATGTCCGGGCGGCGCGGCGCCCAGGGCAGGAGCAGAGCGAACACGAACACCGTATCGCCAAGCACGGTGAAGTCAGCCCAGAGCGCATCGCCGCTCCATACCGACCCACTGTTGAACCAGTGAAACAGCGCGACATTGCCGCCGCTCAGCGCCACCGCAATCGCCAGCAGCAAGGCCACCGCGGGCGGCCCCCAACGCCAGGCGCCGGAGCGTCCTGCAGCTTCAGGCATGCGGTCCCAGAAAACGCGCAAGCACGATGCCGCCGTGCTCGTACAGCACCTTGTAATGCCCAAGCTTGGCCAGGCGATCGAGATGATCGGCACGGGTGAACACCAGATCGCCCGGTTTGGGTGGTATCTGCGGCGTCACCGCCTGACGGTACACCGAGAAGCTCGGCATATCGAGATCCCACATCACCGCCGGTCCGCCGAGCTTCTTCGCCAGCAGCGCGGCGTCCTTGACCGGCTGCTGCTGCAAGGCACCGAGCGCCGGCATCAGCGACTGCATCAACACCAGAATGCTCAATACGCCCGCAATCAGGGTACGCTGCCACACTGGCCAGCGCGGCCGGAACAGCAACACGCAGATCGCAACGAAGGCCAATACGGGCACGACGTAATAGGCGACACCGAACACCTGCGGACCCTGCTCCAACACCATGCGGTAATAGCCGTTCGGCGCACGGTCGGCCAAATGCTTGGCCAGGATCGGCAGCGCCAGCACCAGACCGACGAAACCCAGCGCCGGCAGCAGCGCCAGCCAGCGCGAACGCAGCTGCTCGCGGTAGCGCGCCAGCAACACGAACAGCGGCGTGCAGCCGTAGAGCATGTAATGCGGCAACTTGGTGGCGGAAAAGGTGAAGAACAGCAGCACGAACCCGAACCAGATCCACAGGAACTGGTCCAGCGGTTCGCTGCGCACGATGCGCAGGCGCTCCAGCGTACGGATCACCCAGCCGCTGAACGGCAGCGTCACCAACAGCGTGGCGAGCGCGTAATAGAACACGTCGCCGCCGTGGTGCTCCATGGAACTGGAGTAGCGGCCGATGTTGTTCTTGAGGAAGAAACCGTCGATGAACGCCTGTCCCTGGTGCATGTATTCGGCGACGTACCAGGGCGCGGCGACGGCCACGAATATCGCCCAGCCCACCGGGCTGAAGGCGGCTCGCAACCACGCCTTCCAGTCCTTGCGCGCGGCGAAGAACAACAGGCTCACCGGCACCGCCAGCATGGCGATCGGCCCCTTGGTCAGAAAGCCCAGAGCCATCCACAGGAACACGCGATTGCGCGGCGCGGCGCGGCCGGTCTCGTAATAGCGATAAACGTCGAACAGCGCCAGGGCGATGAACAGATTGAGCAGCGCATCGGCGATCGCCGCGCGCCCGATCACCGCCACACCCAGGCTGCAGACCGTGACCAGTGCGGCGGCAAAGGCCGCCTCACGGCCCAGGCGCGGGCGCACGAAGGCAAATACCGCCAGCACCCAGGCGGTGGCCGCCAGCGAGGACGGCAGGCGGAACGCGAAGGTGTGCACACCGAACACGGAGACGCTGGCTGCCTGCAGCCAGTAGATCAGGATCGGCTTGGCGAAGCGCGGCTCACCGTTGAGATAGGTGGTAAGGAAATCGTGGCGCGTGAACATCTCGCGCGTCGCCTCGCTGAACGCGCCTTCGTCGAGGTCGAACAGCGGGATGCCCTGCAGATGCAGGAAGAAGGCAATGAGGATGGCCGCCGCCAGCAACCAAGGCCACGCGCGTGCAGACAAGCCCTGCTGCGGACTCACGCGGTTTCCCCGTCGTACCACCCCTCCTCCGTGCTGGGCGGCGGCCTGGCGGCCTCACGCACCAGATAGGGTGGTCGCTGTGTGGATTCGAAATAGGTGCGCGCCATCAGCTCGGCGAGCACGCCGGTGGTGAGGAACTGCAGCGCGGCGATCACCAGCACCACCCCGACCAGCAGCAGCGGACGCGTGCCGATCGATTCACCGAAAGCGAACTTGAGCACCCCCAGATAGAACAAAATCAGCCCGCCGATGCCTCCGGCAGCCAAGCCGATGGAGCCAAAGAAATGCATCGGACGAGCACGGTAGCGCATGAAGAAGGCCACCGCGAACAAATCCAGCACCACGCGGAAGGTGCGCGAGATGCCGTACTTGGATTCGCCGTGGACGCGCGCGTTGTGGTTGACCACCATCTCGCCGATGCGCGCCGGCGAGGTCGCCATCGCCATCCAGGCTGGGATGAAGCGGTGCATCTCGCCGTACAGACGCACGCGCTTGATCACACTGGCACGGTAGACCTTGAGGCTGCAGCCGTAGTCGTGCAGATGCACGCCGGTAGTGCGCGCGATCAGGCGGTTGGCGATGCGCGAAGGGATCTTGCGCATGACCAGCGCGTCCTGACGGTTGCGACGCCAGCCGGCCACAAGGTCCAGCTCGTCGGCATACAGACGCTCGACCATGGCGGGAATGTCCGCCGGATCGTTCTGCAGGTCGCCATCCAGGGTGGCGATCACCTCGCCGCGCGCTGCGTCGAGCCCGGCCTGCATGGCCGCGGTCTGGCCGAAATTACGCATCAGTTCGACCACGCGAACATGATCGCCGAAGCGTGCGGCCTCGGCATGCAGACGGCGCGCAGTCTCATCGCGCGAACCGTCGTCGACCATGATCACCTCCCACGGGGCGCCATAGTCGCGCAGCCCTTCGTGCACCCGTTCCAGGAACGGCTCCACGTTGTCCGCCTCGTTGTACATCGGCACCACCACCGAAAGGCGACGTCCCTGTTGCTGCTCTCCGGTACTGTTCACCGGCTATCCTCCAACCACTCGCGCGAGGGTGGCGATTGTAGCATTTACGAGGTGCCCGACAGGGTGCGGTCAGGGGTTGTTGCGCGGTGTTTCGGCCACGGATAAGCCTACTGCACTATATCGCTGAGAGACCTTTCTTCGACACTTGCGGTTCGTTTCCGGCGTGAATCAGCTGCGGGTTGTTTTTGATCCTGCGGCACGCACTTGCTGGCCGAAGTGGGCTGTTTCGGGCGCGAATCAGCGTTTGTGGTTTTGACTTTGTGTGGTTAAAGACGGCGTGTTTGCTGACTTTGGCTTCCTGTTTCGGGCGCGATTCGACGTTTTGGGCTCAGATCAACCGAGGTGACGCGCCCGAGCCGATTTGTTCGGCGCATCCCTGCGCCTCACCCCTTCGGGGCTTGCGCGAAAAATCGTTCCCGACGATTTTTTCTTTGAGTGCGTAAAGAAACCGGCGAAAGAAACGCCCCCCCAGGATCGCTTGTCCCTATCGGGCAACCTCGCGAACGCACGCCTGATCGGGGCTCGCAGCCATTCGCTTCCCTGCGAAGGGCTGCTTGGCCGGCATCCCTGCCGGCCAAGCAGCCCAGGCGCACGTTCGCGAAGCAAGCGATCAGGGGGGAACGAACGTCAAAACACGGCGGCCGTAGGTTGGGGGTGAGTGCAACGAACCCCAACATGAGCTGCGCCGTCCGCGTTGGGGTGCGCTTCGCTTACCCCAACCTACGTTTCCGATTCGTAGTTCAGTGGCTTGGGTACGTT
>NZ_JARRQY010000084.1:0-10137 GCF_037381185.1 Acidihalobacter sp. | reverse complement strand
GAATGACCCTCTGGGCCAGAGCACCTTTGCTCATCAACAGGCCGTATATAAGCGCGCAGTCGAACCTACCCAAACGCAGATCAACTGGCAAACGAGGGAGAACCCATATAAGCGTGTCCTTAGCCCTCCGGCGCGCTGTGACCTACACCGGTCTTGTCGGTCGTTGTCGTGGTGACGGAGACGACCTGGATGAGGAAACGAGCACAGTGCAATGCAGCGGATAGTCCGTGCTGCTATTTATTGGGACGTTTGGCCTGCGGGCATGCGACCGAAACGACCGGCGTGTCCGCTGCGTCCAGCCGCGCGGCCGTAAGCCGGCCTCCCCACAGACAGCCGGTGTCCAGCGCCAGCAGGTCCGCTTCCCGGATCAGTCCCAGCGTCGACCAGTGCCCGAACACGACGCGTTGGTCGCGGCTGCGCCGATTGTCGATGCGGAACCACGGCGTGAGTTCCGGGGGCGCCTGTTCCGGAAGGGTCTTGCACGCGAAGTCCAGGGTACCCTCTGCGTCGATGTAGCGCATTCGGGTCAGGGCATTGAGCGTGTAGCGCAGGCGTTCCATGCCGGTCAGTTCCGGTGACCATAGTGCCGGCTTGTCGCCGTACATCGAGGCGAACAGGCGTTCGCTGTGCGCGCCGCGCAGCTCGGTTTCGACCTCGGCGGCGCAGGCCAGGGCCAGCTCGAGATCCCACTGCGGCGGCAGGCCGGCGTGGACCATCGTCCAGCCGAGTGCGGTGTCGTGGTGCAGCAGCGGTCGGTTGCGCAGCCAGTCGAGCAGCTCTCCGGCATCGGGGGCCTCGATGACGGGGCGCAGCGTGTCGCGCGGTTTCAGCGGCTTGCCGCTGGCGGCGACCGCCAGCAGGTGCAGGTCGTGGTTGCCCAGTACGCAGATCGCGGCGTCGCCGAGGTCACGCACGAAACGCAGCGTCTCCAGCGATTGCGGGCCGCGGTTGACCAGGTCGCCGACCAGCCACAGTTTGTCGCTGGCGGCATCGAACTGCAGGCGTTCGAGCAGCCGTTGAAGCGGCTCCAAACAGCCCTGCAGGTCGCCGACCGCATAGACCGCCATCAGCTTTTCTCCAGCAGGATGTGCCTGAACCAGCCGTTGGCCATGGCGGGGCGGTCCTCGAGCACGTGCAGGTCGGGAACTTTGGCGAGTGCATCCTCGAAGACGACGTCGGTGCGCGAGGCCAGGCGCGCCAGCAGTGGGCTGGCGAAGCGGCGCAGCGGCGCGCTCTGGCCAGGGCGCAGGAACTTGTCGAGGATGAGGATACGGCCGCCCGGGCGCAGCACGCGGGCGGCTTCGCGTAATGCGGCGGCGGTGTCGGGCACCACGGCGAGTATCAGGTGCATGATCACGGCGTCGAACTGGGCGTCCGCCAGCTCCATGGCCTGCACGTCGCCGACGCGCAGCTCGATTTCGAGTCCCAGATGTTGTGCGCGCTGCTCGGCGTGTCGGAGCATGGCTGGCGTCAGGTCGATGCCGAAGTAGTCGTTGTCGGAGGGCAGTAACGCCAGGTCGAGCCCCGTGCCGATGCCGGCGAGCAGGATGCGCTGTCCGCGGGGTTGGCCGAGCAGGGCCAGACTGCGCCGGCGCAGGTCCTCTGTTGAACGTTCGACGCCGAGGTCGTAGATGCCTGACCAGAGCGTATAGGGCGTGCGCAGAGACATTGTATCTCTAGTGCAGGGTGCGCGGGGCGGTCAGCACGAAGGGTTTGATTTCGGCGTCGAAGTGCGTGCCGTCGTCGGCAACCATCTGGTAGCTGCCGCGCATGCTGCCGACGGCGCTGCCGAGCTGGGTGCCGCTGGTGTAGCGGAACGCCTCGCCGGGACGCAGATACGGGTGCTCGCCGACCACGCCGGCGCCGCGAACCTCCTTGATATCGCCTTCTTCGTCGGTGATCAACCAATGGCGCGAGAGCAGGCGCGCGGGCATGGTGCCGGCATTGTGCAGCGTCACCGTATAGGCGAAGACATAGCGCGAATCGTCGGGGTCGGATTCGGTCGGCAGGTATTGCGTCTCGACTTCGACGTCGATTTGATAGGGGGGTTCGTCACTCATAAAATTCATTATACGCACCCGCATGCTTTGGGTCCGGTCGAAAATCGTAGCGTGTTTCGCTGCAGCAGGAGCACAATTGAGGCCATCGTAAATTCGCTCGCGGCACCCATGGTCCGTTCTGCTACGCTCGCCGATCTCGACGCTCTGCTCGCTTTGGAGCAGACCTGTTTCGACAGCGACCGCCTCAGCCGTCGCCAGTTCCGCTACATGCTTACCAAGGCGCACGCACGGATACTGGTCCATGACAGTTCCGGTGCGGTGGGCGCCTATGTGCTGCTGCTGTTCAGCCGCGGGACGTCGATGGCGCGGATTTATTCGATTGCAGTCGGCCCGGCGCTGCGCGGCCAGGGAGTGGGCCGCGCGCTGGTCGGGGCGGCCGAGGATGAGGCGCGGGCGGAGGGGCGCATCAGCCTGCGCTTGGAGATCCGCAGTGACAACGCGGCCTCACAGGCGCTGTTTCGCGGCCTCGGTTATCGTCAGTTCGGCGCCGTGGCCGATTACTACGAGGACCACATGGAGGCGTTGCGCTTCGAGAAGCGTCTGACGCCGAATCTGCGTGTCGAGCAGGTGCCTGTGCCGTTCTACGAGCAGACGCTGGATTTCACCTGCGGACCGTCCTCGCTGATGATGGCGATGAAGGCGCTCGACCCGCAGCTGGAGCTCAACCGCACCCTGGAACTGCGCATCTGGCGCGAGGCGACGACGATCTTCATGACCTCGGGTCACGGCGGTTGCGGTCCCTTCGGTCTGGCGCTGTCGGCCTGGCATCGCGGCTTCGACGTGGAACTCTTCGTCAACGAAGAGGCCGAATTCTTTACCGACTCCGTGCGCAGCCCGATCAAGAAGGAGGTCATCCGCCTGGTGCAGGAGGACTTCCTCGCCGAACTGCGTGCTCACGACGTGCCGTTGCATCTGAGCCCGCTCAATCTCGGCGAATTGCGCGAGCGCTTCGAGCGCGGCGGTATCCCGGTGGTGCTGATCAGTTCCTGGCGTATTTACGGCGAGAAGTTCCCGCACTGGGTCGTGGTCACGGGGTTCGACGAACGCTTCGTCTATGTGCACGACCCGTTCGTGGACTATGAAGAAGGCGAGACGCTGCTGGATTCGCTCAACATGCCCATCCTCCAGGAGGAGTTCGCGCATATGACCCGCTACGGCCGCGCCGGCCTGAAGGCCGTACTTGTCGTCAGTCGCCGGAAAAACGCCAATGGCTGAGCCGGTCGTCGTCGTCGAAAATCTCAACGATTGGAAGGACGCCTATCCCGCACTGAGGGTCATCACCGCCCGCGACTACCTGAGCGGGGCGCTGGACGATCTCGGCGAAGACCTGCGCGTGGTCAATCTGGCGCGCAGCTATGCCTACCTCAGCGTCGGCTATTACATCTCGCTGCTCGCCGAGGCGCGCGGGCATCGCGTCATCCCCAGCGTGCGCACCATCCAGGACCTGAGCCGCAAGGCCATCTACACCCTGGACACCGAGGACCTGGAGCGCATCGCACGCAAGACTGCGGGCCGTGCGCAGCCGGACGTGATCGTCAACGGCATCGAACTGATGATCTACTTCGGCCAGGTGGCCGCGCCGGCCTGGCAGGATCTGGCGCGACAGCTGTTCGATGCGTTCCGCTGCCCGGTGCTGCGCGTGGAGCTGCGCCGCCAGAGCGAGTGGCGCATCAGCGCGATCCAGGCGGTGCACCCGCACAACTTCGACGCCGACCAGCAGGCCTCGTTCGCCGAGGCCATCGGAGTGTATCTCACCCGGCGCTGGCGCAAGCCGCGCAGCCGTACGCGCTACCGCTACGATCTGGCCATCCTGCACGACCCCGACGAACAGCTGCCGCCCTCCAACCGCCGCGCGCTGAGCCGGATGGTGCAGGCCGGCAAGGCACTGGGCGTGGACGTCGAGCTGATCACGCGCAAGGACTACGGCCGACTCGCGGAGTACGACGCGCTGTTCATCCGCGAAACCACCAGCATCGATCACTACACCTACCAGTTCGCCAAGAAGGCCGAGAGCGAGGGTATGGTGGTGATCGACGACCCGGACTCCATCCTGCGCTGTACCAACAAGGTCTATCTCGCCGAGCTGCTCAAGGCGCACCGCGTGCCGCGGCCGAAGACCGTCATCGTCAGCCGGGACAACGTCAAGGGACTGGCCGAGGAACTCGGCTTTCCGCTGGTGCTCAAGATTCCCGACGGCTCGTTCTCGCGCGGCGTGGTCAAGGCCGAGAATCCGGCCGAACTCAAGCGGCTGTCGGCGCAGTTCTTTCGCGATTCCGATCTGATCCTGGCGCAGGAGTTCATGTACACCGACTTCGACTGGCGCGTGGGCATCCTCAACCGTCGGCCGCTGTTCGTCTGCCAGTACTTCATGTCGAAGAAGCACTGGCAGATCGTCAAGCACGACGACAAAGGTGCGCCCAAGGAAGGCGGCTTCAAGACCTTCCGAGTGGAGGACGCGCCCGCCAAGGTGATCAAGACCGCGCTGCGTGCGGCGAATCTGGTCGGCGACGGACTCTACGGAGTCGATCTCAAACAGAGCGGCGACCGCGTCGTGGTCATCGAAGTCAACGACAACCCGAACCTGGATGCCGGAGTCGAGGACGCCGTGCTGGGCGATGCCTTGTATGCCGCGTTGATGGCCGAGTTCGTGCGCCGCATAGAAGGGCACTCCGCCTGAATCCCGCCCCCCACCAAGGATGTTCGCAGATGAGCGCCAGAAGCCATCATCACGAAAGACACCGTTCGGAACGTACCGGCTGGCTGCGCGCCGCCGTGCTGGGCGCGAACGACGGACTGGTTTCGGTCGGCGCACTGGTGCTCGGCGTGGCCGCTTCCCAGGCATCGCATAGCGACGTGCTGATCGCCGGCGTTTCGGCCTGGATTGCGGGGGCTTTGTCGATGGCGGCCGGCGAGTATGTCTCGGTCAGCTCGCAGGCGGATACGGAGCAGGCGGACCTGGAACTCGAGCGGCGCGAACTCGAGCGCTACCCGGAACGCGAACGCGAGGAACTCGCGCAGATCTACGTGGGGCGCGGCCTGGACGCCGAACTGGCCGACAAGGTTGCCGGGCAGCTCATGGCGCACAACGCGCTGGAAGCTCACGCGCGCGACGAGATAGGCATTTCCGACACCGTCGGCGCCAAGCCGCTACAGGCCGCATGGGCTTCTTCGCTGAGTTTCACCCTCGGCGTCGTGCCGCCGCTGCTGGCCATTTGGCTGACGCCGTCGGCCTGGCTGGTGCCTGTCGTGTTCGTCGTCTGCCTCGCATTCCTGGCCGTGCTCGGCGCCTTGGGTGCATGGGCCGGCGGGGCGGACGTCCGCAAGGGAACGCAGCGCGTGTTTGTCTGGGGCGCGCTGGCGATGCTGGTCACGGCCGGGGTCGGCGCGTTGTTCGGCGTGAGCGCCGGCTAGGCATTCATTGTTTCTGCGCCGCCGTCCAGTGGCGCATTTCTTTCTCGATGAAGTGATTGACCAGGTCGCGGTAGAGGTTTTCGATCGCGTCCGCGCTGAGGTTTTCCTCCTCGGCCCACTCGCGGCGGGTCTCCAGCATTGCGGCGAAGCGTTCCTTGGCCCGCACCGAGTCCGCCGAGGTCTTGAACTTGGCGGCGGCGAGTACGTAGCGATAGCGCTTGCCGATCAGCGCGACGACTGCGCGGTCGATGCGGTCGATCTCTGCGCGAATGTCTTCCATGTTCGCGCAGTCCTCGGGTTCGCACTGATTCCGTATATCCATGAGAACCTCTGAATCCTGACGATGGGGCGCAAGCCGTCGTCGTGGGCCAAACCGTTTCAGCCTAACAGGCGGACAAGGGCGTTCGTCTGATTCGGTGGCGCTACGCGGCGGCCGGTGCGCGTTTGATCATCAGCGTGAGCACCAGTAGCGCGAGTACGCCGCAGGTGCCGATTACCGCGCCCATCGGCAGTGCGCTATGGGCCTGTATCGAGCCGACCGCGACGGCGGCCAGCGAGGCGATCGTGAACTGCAGCGAGCCCATCAGAGCGGAGGCGCTGCCGGCGTTGCGAGCATGCGGGGCCATGGCGAGCGCGGTGGCGTTCGGGGCGATCAGGCCAATGCTGGCGACGTATACGAACAGAGGAATCATCACGCCGATCATGCCGCCGAGGCCGGTGGCGCCGGTCAGCAGCAGCGCCAGGCCGGCCAGGGCCTGTACGGTGATGGCGATGCGCAGCAGACGCAAAGTGTCGATGCGGCGGTGCAGCGGGCGGTTGAGCTGTGAGGCACCGATCAGGCCGAGCGCGTTGAGTCCGAATATCCAGCCGAAGTTGTGCGCGGGGATGTGGTACAGCTCGATGAACACGAACGGCGAGCCGGAGATATAGGCGAACAGGCCGGCGAAACTGATGCCGGTCATCAGCGTGAAGCCGAGATATCGGCGCTCGCGCAGCAAGGCCCAGTAGCGGGAGAGCACGTGCCCCAGCGCCAGGCTGTTGTCCGGTCCGGGGCGATGGCTTTCGGGCAGCGCGATGGCGCTGGCGGTGAGGATCGCCGCGCCGATGGCGGTCAGCGTCCAGAAGATGGACTGCCATCCGGCCAGGGCGAGCAGGTAGCCGCCGGCCAGCGGCGCGAGCACGGGGGCGACACCCATGACCAGCATCAGGCTGGCGAAGATGTGCGGCGTTTCCTGCGGCGGAAACAGATCGCGCACGATGGCGCGCGCGATGACCACCCCCGAGCAGGCGCCGATGCCCTGCAGGAAGCGCATCAGCACCAGTGCGTCGATGGAGGGAGCCAGAGCGCACGCGGCCGAGGACAGCACGTACAGTGCTAAGCCGATGATCAGCGGTGGTTTGCGCCCGAAGCGGTCCGCTATGGGGCCGAAAAACGCCTGTCCCAGGGCGAAGCCGATGAAGAAACCCGCCAGCGTGAGCTGCGTCTCGAGCTGCGTGGCGGCGAACTCGTGCTGCAGGGTAGGGAGGCTCGGCAGGTACATATCGATCGACAGGGCGCCGAAGGCGCTGAGCGCGCCGAGAATCAGGATGATCCGGTTGCGTGAGAAATCGGGCATGTATTGAATACGTTACCTCGCCCGCCTGGAGGATTCCGGGTGGGGCGCGTTCGGGGATTGGGGGTGGGCGGCGTCGAGAACGGCGCTATACGCTCGCACCTTGCGCCAGCCGGGACGATGCGTCAATCGTCTTTGCGTGACGATTCGGCGCTCCCGTTCCGCGCTGTGCCGGTTCGGGAGCGCTGCGCCACAGGCCCTGGGCCGAGGTGGTCGGCACGGCTTCGAGAACGCCGCATTCGGCCAGTGTGCGGATGAAGCGGTAGGTGGCGGAAACCGAGGTCTGCTGTCCCTCCGTCGTGGCGGCCTTGTAGAGGGCTACCGGCGTGAACGGTTCGGCCAGTCCGAAATAGGCCCGCATCAGCCGTTCCCGCGCGCGGCTGGGGTGGAGCTCCAGCCGCGCAAGCGCATCGGCCGGCGCACAGTCTGCGAACCGTGGCGGGCGCATCAGGAGCCTCGTGCTGTCTCGACCGCCGCGCGCTCGATGATGCCTTTTACACGTTCGATCTCTGCATCGTTCCACGCACCCTCTGGCCGCATCAGTGCGTGTCTGAGCTGATGGAGCGCTCGCCGCACCGCGAAGGGCGGGCGTTCGCTGGCGGCGTTGCTGGCTAGCATCTTCAGGCGATCGCGGATGATCGCGATCATCTCGGCCTCAGTGGCCACGGCGCTGCGACCTTCCTCGGTGATTTCGAATTGCTTCCTGTTGGAGCCGTCGGGCGACTGTATCGAACGGATCAACCCCTGATCCTCCAGCAGGGACAGGCCGGGGTAGACCGTGCCCGGGCTTGGGCTGTAGGCGCCGCCGCACATTTCTTCGACGCTGCGGATGAGTTCGTAGCCGTGCATGGGGCGTTCGGCGATGTTCGCCAGCAGCAGAAGTTTGAGATCGCCGTGGCCGAACAGGCGTCCGCCGCGCCGGTGTCCGCGCTGGCCTTCGAACTCTTCCGGCCAATCGTTTTCGTGATGAGGATGGTGTTTGCGGAATCGCATGTCTCATGTCCTTCCCGATTCGGGATATGTCTTAAGATGCAACTTAAGATATATCTAAAAAATCGCGGCCGCAAGTGGAAACGTTCTCTTGTCGCTTGGCGGGGGCAAGCAGTGACTTGGCTGGCTGTTTCGCAAGCGCGAGGATGCGGGTAGATTCGTAGCTCGTACGACGACAAGGAATCATGGACGTGGCGATGAGCATGGAGATGCTTGGGGTGCTGTTCGCGGCGGCGACGGTGGCGGGGTTCGTCGATACCGTAGCCGGAGGTGGGGGGCTCATCACGCTGCCGATGCTGCTGTTGGCCCAGGTGCCGCCGGTGCACGCGCTGGCGACCAACAAGCTGCAGGGCTGTTTCGGTACGATGACCTCCTCCTATGCGATGCTGCGCCGACGCCTGGTACGCTGGCATCAGGTGCGCGGGTTGTTCGTTGCCTCGCTGATCGGTGCGGCGCTGGGTACGCTGGTTGTGCAGCACGTGCATGCGCAGGCGCTGGACGTGGCCATCCCGGTCGTGCTGATCGGCATCGGTCTGTATTTCCTGCTGGCGCCCGGCGCGGGCGACGTCGAAGGCCGCCCGCGAATCGGGTCCGCCGCTTACCGCAGCGGCGTGGTGCCGGCCATCGGTTTCTACGACGGCTTCTTCGGCCCCGGCACCGGCTCGTTCTTTTCCCTGGCCGGCGTGTCGCTGCGCGGGCAGTCGCTGGTGACCGCCACGGCCAACGCCAAGCTGCTCAATTTCGCCAGCAATGTCGCCTCGCTCGCCGTCTTCATCATCGGCGGCAAGGTGCTGTGGCTGGCCGGCGGCGTCATGGTCGTCGGGCAGGTAATCGGCGCCTGGCTCGGTTCGCATGCCATGGTGCGCGGCGGCGCGCGTCTGATCCGCCCGCTCATCGTCGTGATGTGCACGGCGATGGTGCTGCGCTACGCGTGGCAGAAGGGCATGTTCGCCGGGCTTCTCTAGCGGCCCGCCGTGGGGACGGCACGGTTATGCCCGCTCGCCGTCCGGGGGTATGCTTTCGAGTCTGGCTGAGCGGGATTGGGCGGGGGGAAGCATGACCATATCCGAGCGGATTTTGCTGGGCGGCACGCCTGGCGGGCCGGTGACGCAGCTCGCGCGGATGAGCAATCGGCACGGACTGATCGCCGGCGCGACCGGCACCGGCAAGACGGTGAGCCTGCAGATCCTCGCCGAAGGCTTCTCGCGCCTGGGAGTGCCGGTGTTCGCGGCGGACATCAAGGGCGATCTGTCGGGGCTGGCCGCCGCGGCCTCGCCGCACCCGAAGATTCAGGAGCGGATCGACGCGATTCCGGTGCCGGATTACCGTGCGGAGGCCTCGCCGGTGCTGTTCTGGGATCTGTTCGGCGAGAGCGGGCATCCCATTCGCACCACCGTCTCCGAAATGGGCCCGCTGCTGCTCGCCAATCTGCTGGAGCTGAACGAGACCCAGGAAGGCGTGCTCTACGCCGCGTTTCGCGTCGCCGACGAGGAAGGGCTGTTGCTGCTCGACCTCAAGGATTTGCGTGCGCAGCTGAACTGGCTCGGCGAGAACCGCGCCGGACTCTCGCAGCAATACGGCAACCTCGCACCGTCCAGCATCGCGGCCATCCAGCGCCGGTTGCTGGTGCTGGAAGAGCAGGGCGGCGACAGCTTCTTCGGCGAACCGGCGCTGCGCCTGGCCGACCTCATGCAGCGCGACTTCACCGGCCGCGGCGTCATCAGTCTGCTCGACGCGACGCGGCTGTACGCCGAGGCGCCCCGTCTCTACAGCGCCTTCCTGCTGTGGCTGCTCGCCGAGCTGTTCGAGGAGCTGTCCGAGGCGGGCGATGCGCCCCTGCCCAGGCTGGTGTTCTTTTTCGACGAAGCGCATCTGCTGTTCGAAAACGCGCCGCGCGCGCTGCAGGAGAAGATCGAGCAGGTGGTGCGCCTGATTCGCTCCAAGGGCGTGGGCGTGTATTTCGTCACCCAGAGTCCGACCGACGTGCCGGACGACGTGCTAGGCCAGCTCGGCCTCAAGCTGCAGCACGCGCTGCGTGCGTTCACGCCCAAGGACCGCAAGGC
>NZ_JARRQY010000083.1:0-10529 GCF_037381185.1 Acidihalobacter sp. | reverse complement strand
CTGGTCTTACGTGAGTGACGCGCCCGAGTACCTTTCTTTGCACGCCCAAAGAAAGGTACGAAAGAAAGGCGCCCGAAAGGCCTTGTCCCTACGGGCAGACCTCGAGCGTACACCCCGTCCCGGGGCACCGCAGGCACTTGCCCTCCTGGCAAAGCCTGCGCGGGCGGCGTCCCTGCCGCCCGACCCCGCGCCGGGGCGCACGCTCGAGGCAAGGCCTAACGGGGATCGGGACGTGAAAATAGAACGCATCGCAAACGCTTGGGCTACGCATTCGGCGATAGAAGCGTAGGTTGGGGTAAGCGAAGCGCACCCCAACGCGGGCAGTGCAGATCATGTTGGGGTTCGTTGCACTCACCCCAACCTACGGGAGCCGTGTTTTGATGTTAGGCCCCCCCTGATCGCTTGCCTCGCGGATGTGCGCCTGAGCGCGGATGGCTGACAGGGATGTCAGCCAAGCAGCTCTTCGCCCGGATGGCGAATGGCTGTGGGCCCCGTTCAGGTGTGCGTTCGCGAGGTTGCCCGCAGGGACAAGCGATCCTGGGGGTGCGTTTCTTTCGCCGGTTTCTTTGCGCACTCAAAGAAACCGGCTCGGGCGCGTCACCTCGATTGATCTGAGCCCCAAACGTCGAATCGCGTCCGAAACGTGCCTCAGCACCAACAATTGGGAACAGATTTCACCACATAGCCCATAGAAACCACATACTTTGGATCGAGCCCGAAATGGACTCCTAGACCCGCCGAAGAAATACCGACTTCGCTAGCTGTCCCTAACCGCCAACGATCCCCAGATGCCCGTGTTCAAGAACCGCCTCCCCGCGCGGTCGGCTGTCGAGCACCCGGCTATGCGGAAGAGCGGTGCCCTCACGCAGATGCAGCAGCATGCTGTCCAGTGCGGAATAGACGTAGGGCATCATCGGCAGATAGCGCATGCCGAGCGCCGGCCAGGCGAGCAGGGCGTCGAAATGCTGCGCATACGGCACTTCCCAGTACACCGGATCGCGGCCGTTGGCGCGAAGCCAGGCGACGTAGGCATCCGAACTGAAGTTGATCGGGATCAGGCCGTCGTCGTGACCGTGAACGACCCATATCGGCAGCGAGTTGCGGGGAAGCTGCGCGGCGGTGGCGGCCACGCCGTCGCGCAACGCGCGACCGGCTTCGCCGTCGGTCGTCCACAGTTTGCGTAGACAGCCGAAGTCCCCGATCAGCGAGCGCTTCGTCGGCGGCAGCACGACGCCGGCGCCAGGCGGGATGCCGTGGGCGTCAGACCACCATGCGGCTCGTACCCGCTCGTCGGTGGGATGCCGGTGGCCGTCGCCGTCGATGGCCACCGCCTCGAAGTCGAAGTCGCAGGGCATGTTGTCCAGAGGACGGCGAAGATAGGAGCTGGCATAGGTTGCGCCGGCCGGGCGCCATAGATCGAGTTCGTTGATCAGCGCCGAGGTCTGCAGCACGTTCGGCCCCCAGCCGGCGGCCAGCAGGCGTTCCAAAGCTTCTTGCGGCCAGCCACGCGGATCGCTTGAATCGAGCAGGCCTGCAGCGCTGAGCGCTTCACCGTGCGCTGTAAAATCGTATGGCGGATGTTCTCCGAAACGTGCCTGCAGGATCTCGCGGAAGGGTGCTGCGGCGAGGGCGCTGCTGAGCAAGAGCGACGCCTCGCTGGCATAGTCATAGAATGGGCGTCCCGTTTCGGCAGCATAAATATTGGGCGAAACTGCGATTACGCCGTCCAGCGCGCCGATAGAGTCCCGCCCTGCGGCCTGCAGGACGGCGCCGCCGCCGTTGGATAGACCCACGGCGATGATGCGTGTGTTTTCGGCGGTAAAGGGCGCTTCGTTGGGGTAGGCGCGTTCGAGCATCGCCAGGCCGAAATCGACCGCCTGCAATACACAGTCGCCCCAACGCGCCTCGGGGTTGTCGCCGGAGTGGGCGTGTTTGATGCCGACTCCGCAGTCAGCCGCGGCGGGTTCGAACTCCAGCGACGCTTCTCCCCGATGCGCGCGTGTGCCATCCAGGCGTACGCCGGTGTCGCTGCCGGCATCGAAGTAGCCGGTGCCGGCACCTTTGTCGGTGTAGGCGACGGCGAATCCCTGCGGCAGCCCCCAGGCCCCTGCTAGAGCGATGGCACCGTAGATGCCGCGCGAGCCGGGGGATGCGGCTACCACCAGACAGCGCGCTTGGCGGTCGAAGGCGTCCGGTGCCTGCAGCAGCACCCGATGCGGTGCCTCAGCTCCACTCAGACGGGCGAAGGCTTGGTACTCGCGTCCCGGCACCTCGGGCGCGCCGCCGTACAGGCTGCCGAAGGCGCCTAGTGGCGAAAGATCGACTATGGCGCGCCAGTTGGTATGAATGGCACGCCGCCTGAGTTCTTCGGGCGTGGGGCGGGCGGGATCGTAGAAGCATGGAGGCTGAATCTGGCGTAGCCCTGTCAGCCCCAATCCGGCGCTCAGCAGATCGTCGTCGTGCCGATGGAGGGTTTCCCGGATCTCGCCGAAGTCGGGGGCTGAGCCGCTATCCATACAATACCCATTGACTTTATAAAACAATCATTAAAATTCTGTTTCTCAGAATTCGCATAAGAATCAGCGGCTGTTCCCGATCGGCCAGATTTCGAACAGGATGCCCAGCATGGGGTGGTCGACGTAGTTGAGCTGCTTCGAACGGGTACGGCGGTGTTCGATGATGTGGACTTCCGTCAGCGTGCCTCCCGGCGCCGGCTGCGCATTCCGCGGATTGGCGATCACGGGCACGTCCTCGACGAGCTTGGTCTGCATGGCCTGCTCACTGGTCGCCGGCGCAGGGGAAGTGGTGGCGTTGGAGGCCAGCGCCGGATTCTGATCCGGTTGGCTTCCCGCGACCGGTGTGGTCTGGTCGGTCTGAGCCGAGGCGGCAGGGGCGGGGACGTCCTGCGGTTTGGTCGGCACGCGCAGCACCAGGTCGGTGTATAGATGCAGATAGCGGCTGAGCACGATCTTGACCGTGCCGTACAGCTGGTAGAGGTGCTGCGGTGCGGGTACCTCTACCGCCTGGCCGGCGCGCATGATGAAGCGCGGCTGCATGAGTTGCGGGTAGAGCGGTCCGTAGTCGGCGCCGCCGGCGATGACCACGGGCACCGCCTGCTTGATGTCCAGGCCGGGCTGTTCCCAGGCGACGTGCCCGATCACGGTGTAGCGTCCGCTTGCCTGCAGGCGTTTGGCCGCGGCATCGAGTTCGTAGGCGGAAGGCGGCAGCACCTTGAAACCCGGCGCGGTCTGCCCACCGAACAGATCCAGCGCGTGTGCCAAGTCGGGTTGCGGCAGGCCCTGACGCCATTGCTCCTGGCTGAAGTTGGCCGATGAGTTGAAAGTGAAAAAGACCATCTCGATACGATAGCGATTCTGGTCCTGGGGCGCGGCGGCGGCACGGGACAGCGGCCAGAAGACTCCGAGCATGATGAGGGAAATGACCAGAAAAGAACGTAGGGCGGGCATTCGATGGTCTCCTGCGTACCATGGGCTGTGGAGCATAGCCGGACGGTACCGATAGCATGAACGTGTTGCCCGGGGGCAACGTCGATGGCGATAGTGTATCGCGTCGGAGGCGGGCCGCTATCTTCAGCCGCCCAGCTTGGCGATCAGCTCGTCTATGACTCTTAAGCGATCCTCGAGTTCGGGCATTTCCACCGTCAGTTTCAGCTTGTACTGGCCGTCGAGCTTGTAGCGGGCCGGGTTGGACTGCAGCAGGAGAATGAGCTTGCCCGGATCGACCGGTGTCTGCTCGGAGAAGATCAGCCGTGCGCCGTGGGCTCCGACCTCGAGCTTGCGCACGCCCAGCGGTGTCAGGCGCAGCTTGAGTTCGGTAATCGCAAACAGGTTCTTGGCTGGCTGCGGCAGCAGGCCGAAGCGGTCAATGAGTTCGACCTGCAGCTCACGCAGCTCGACCTCGTCGGTAGCGCTGGCGATTCGTTTGTAGAGAATCAGGCGGCCATGGACGTCGCTCACGTAGTCGTCGGGCAGCAGTGCACCGACGCCGAGATCCACTTCCGTGCCGTGTTCCAGGGGACGCTCCAGCTCGGGCAGCTTGCCTGCCTTGAGCGCGGCGACGGCGCGTTCGAGCAGTTCGTTGTAAAGCGTGAAGCCGATCTCCTGGATCTGGCCGCTCTGGTCCTCGCCCAGTAGTTCGCCGGCGCCGCGAATTTCGAGGTCATGGGTGGCAAGACTGAAGCCCACGCCGAGGTCGCCCAGCGTTTCGATGGCTTCGATGCGCTTGACCGCGTCGGGCGTCATGGCCTTGCGCGGCGGGGTGATGAGATAGGCGTAGGCGCGGTGGTGCGAGCGCCCGACGCGGCCGCGCAGCTGGTGTAGCTGGGCCAGGCCCAGCTTG
Source organism: Acidihalobacter sp. (assembly GCF_037381185.1). Taxonomy (NCBI): domain Bacteria; kingdom Pseudomonadati; phylum Pseudomonadota; class Gammaproteobacteria; order Chromatiales; family Ectothiorhodospiraceae; genus Acidihalobacter; species Acidihalobacter sp. Next base: position 6,170 of record NZ_JARRQY010000083.1, on the reverse strand, counting down.
TCGGCGCGGTCGATGATGATGGTGTTGGCGTTGGGTACGTCGATGCCGCTTTCGATGATGGTGGTGGCGACCAGCACGTCGTGGCGGCGGTGGTAGAAGTCCAGCATCACCTGTTCCAGCTCGCGCTCGCGCATCTGCCCGTGAGCCATGCCGATACGCGCGTTGGGCAGCAGCTTCTGCAGGTCGCGCACAGCACGTTCGATGGTCTTGACCTCGTTGTGCAGGAAATAGATCTGGCCGCCGCGGCCGAGTTCGCGCGCGCAGGCCTCGATCAGCATGCTCGCGTTCCACTCGTGCACGAAGGTCTTGATCTGATGCCGGCGCGGCGGTGGGGTGGCGATGATCGACAGGTCGCGCAGGCCGGACAGCGACATGTTCAGTGTGCGCGGGATCGGAGTGGCGGTCAGCGTGAGCAGGTCGACCTCGGCGCGCAGCTGCTTGAGTCGTTCCTTGTGACGCACGCCGAAACGGTGCTCCTCGTCGATGATGGCGAGCCCCAGGCGCTTGAAGCGAATCTCGGGGGCGAGCAGCTTGTGCGTACCGATGACGATGTCCAGTGCGCCTTCGCGCAGCGCCTTGAGCGTGGACTCCTGTTCGGCCTTGCTACGAAAGCGCGACAGCGACTCGATGCGCACCGGCCAGTCGGCGAAGCGATCGCGGAAGTTGTTCAGATGCTGCTCGGCCAACAGTGTGGTTGGAACCAGCACGGCGACCTGATGGCCGTTTTGCACCACGGCGAAGGCGGCACGCATGGCGACTTCGGTCTTGCCGAAGCCGACATCGCCGCAGACCACGCGGTCCATCGGCGTTGGTGCGGCCAGGTCGGCGAGCACCGCGTCGATGGCGGACTGCTGGTCCGGCGTTTCCTCGAAGGGGAAGGCCGTGGCGAAGGCGGCGTACTCGTCGCCGTCGATGGCGAAGGTCTGGCCCTGGCGAGCCGCGCGACGGGCGTTGATCTCCAATAGCTCGGCGGCGGCGTCGGAGGCCTTTTCCGCGGCGCGCTTGCGCTGGCGCTGCCACTGGTCGCCACCGAGCTTGTGCAGCGGGGCTTCGCCCTCGCTGGCGCCGGTGTAGCGGCTTATCAGGTGCAGGGAGGCGACCGGTACGTAGAGACGGTCGTTTCCAGCGTACTCGATGGCGAGAAACTCGGCTTCGTTGCCGGTGCCGCCGATGTCGAGCTTCATCAGTCCCTGATAGCGGCCGACGCCGTGGTCCTCGTGCACCACCGGCGCACCGATGGCCAAGTCGGTGAGGTTGCGGATGACGGCGTCGGCATCGCGCGTGGGGCGGCGGTTGCGCCGACGCTGTTGGGCGCGTTCCCCGAGCAGTTCGCCTTCGGTGATGATCGATATCGCTGCGCCAGGCAGTCGAACACCGGCCGGAAGCGGCGCGACAGCGAGGCACAGACGGTTGTCGCTAGCGAGAAATTCGTTCCAGTTCTCGATCGTGTGAGGACGTAGACCCTGGGCGCGCAGCGTGTCTCCCAGCGCTTCGCGGCGACCTGCGGATTCGGCGGCGAACAGAACGCGCCCCTCATGGTTTTCCAGATAGTCGTGCAGTGCGGCGGCTGGGCGTTCCGCGCGCGGCTGCAGGCGCAGTGGCGGCAATGCGACGGCGTCGGCTTCCTGTTCGCCCGCGTCTTCGTCGCCCTGGCGGGCCAGCAACCGCAGGGTGGGGCGGGTTTGCAGTGCGTCGTTCAGTTCCTCGGCGGTGAGAAACGGCTCCTGCGGCGGCAGCAGCGGGCGCTCGCGGTCGTGGCGCAACTGCTCGTAACGTTCCTCCACCTGTTGCAGAAAGGCTTCGGCAGCGGCCTGTACGCCGTCCGCGAGAACGATGAGCGTGTCGCCGGTGAGGTAGTCGAACAGGGTTGCGGTGCGTTCGAAGAATAGCGGCAGGTAGTACTCGATGCCGCCGGGCGGTTGTCCCTGGCTCACGCCGCGATAGACCTGGCTGGCCTGCGGATCGCCCTCGAAGCGCTCGCGGTAGCGACGGCGGAAGTCCTTGATGCCGTCCTCGTTGAGGGGGAACTCGTGGCCGGGCATGAGTTCGACGCGCTCGATCTCGTCTTCGGAACGCTGTGTCTCTGGATCGAAGCCTCGCAGCGTCTCGATTTCGTCGTCGAACAGGTCGATGCGGATGGGGGAGCGCCGGCCCATGGGGTAAAGATCGATCAAGGCTCCGCGCACGGCGAACTCGCCGTGGCTCATGACCTGGGTGACCGCCCGGTAGCCGGCGGCTTCCAGGTCGCGACGGAAAGCCTCGATGTGGAGCCGCTGTCCGCGATCCAGTTTCAGGCTATGCCCACGCACGTATTCCGGTGGCGCAAGCCGATGCATTAGCGTACCCACCGGCGCTACCAGCACGCCTTCTTGCAACCCGGGCAGGCGGCTGAGTACGTCCAGACGCTGGGAGACAATGTCGTCGTGCGGCGAGAAAACGTCGTAGGGCAGGGTCTCCCAGTCCTCGAGATGCAGTACCGGCAGCGAACCATTGGTGAAGAACTGCAGGGCCTGTTCCAGTTGCCAGGCGCTTTGGGTGTCCGCCGTGAGCAGCAGTGCCGAACCGGAATGGTTCAGGACGGCGTCGGCCGCGGCCAGGCCCAACGCGGCTCCCGGCAGATGGGCCAGCGTCGCGATGTGCTTGTCTGCGAGACTCGGCGTGGGTAGGGGGCTGGAGAAAGCCGGCTTGGCCGGCACGGTCTTCGGTTCGGACATTGCGAAATGCTTACTTCACGAGAGGCGGGCAGTTTACAGTGCGATCGGCTGCTTGAGAAATCGAGGGCGGATGACGGTATGGCGAAAGTTTCAATATTCTTCGGCGCCGACACATGGTCGGAAATCGGTATACTGTGCGGCGTCGGCTCGGCAGCCGTCGATAAGGCCATGCTCGGCCTATGATTTTCAGCAACAAGCCTTCACAGGCTTACCACCGACCGGAGATTTATTGCAGATGTCTTCTCTCGCCCTGGAAACTCAAGATACCCTCGTCACGCGCCTGTGGCCCGAAGCGAATGCTTCGCGCGCGCTGCGCAACGCGGCGCTGGTGGCGATCGGTAGTCTGCTGCTGGCTGCGGCCTCCCAGGTTACCGTCCCCCTGTGGCCTGTCCCGGTGAGCGGGCAAACCTTCGCCGTGCTGCTCATCGGCATGGCTTACGGTGCGCGTCTCGGCATGGTGACCGTTCTGACCTACCTGTTCGAAGGTGCGATCGGCCTGCCGTTCTTCGCCGGCGGTGCGGCCGGACTTGCGCCCCTGATTGGCCCCACCGGCGGTTATCTGGCGGGCTTTGTGCTTGCCGCCGGCGTCATCGGCTGGCTGGCTCAGCACGGTTGGGGCCGCAACGGCGCGAGCACCGCCGTCGCCATGCTCATCGGCAATATTGCGCTTTACGTTCCCGGCCTGTTGTGGCTGTCGGCGTTCATGCACTTCAACGTGCACGCCACCCTGGCCGCCGGTCTGGTCCCCTTCATGCTGGGCGACCTGGCGAAGCTGCTGCTGGCGACTGCGCTTATGCCGCTGGCCTGGCGTCTGTTGGGCAAGGCCGGGCGCTGAGCGTCCTGTTTCGCGCCGGGTTCATACGGCGCGACGCAAACCAGAACAGAACGGCAGGCCTTCGAGCCTGCCGTTTTCGTATCCGGCTCATGTGCTTCGCGCCTCAGTTCGATGAAGCCCGAGACGCTCGTTCATTCGGAGTGAAGCTTGGCCACCGCCTGTTTGCACATCCCCGCATCCAGCCACTCACAGCCCTCGCAGATCACGTCCAGATCCTGCGGCGTCACGCGCCGGCGGATGCGTTCGCGAGCCTCGTGCCAGCCAATCACCCGACCTGCGCGAAGATCCAGATGCTCAGCGTGGCGTCGGTCGAGCGCGGCGATCTTGTCCGGCTTGTCGCAGTTTTCACCGCGTCGATGCGGGCAGGGAGAGCAGATGTCGTCGCTGACTCCAACCACCTCGATCTGCGTGTCTTCGCCCGTGGAAGCTCCAAGCCTGCCGAAGACGATGTCATCCATATTGGCGGTGAACCGTGTGGAATAGCCCTTGCCTTGATAGCCGAGGGAGCAGAGGAAATGATGGGGCCTGAAACGGAGCATATGTCTGGGTAATCCCGAAGCGGTATCTACAGATCCTGTGGCTTTACGCGCTGGCGCAGGGCCTTGGTCTTCCCATGCGCCGTTTTCTTTGCCAGCCGGCGCTCGCGCGAGCCGCGCGTCGGCCGGGTCGGCCGTCTCGGTTTGTTTTCGATCGTTGTCGACAGTATCAGCGTGCGCAGGCGTTCGCAGGCATCTTCGATGTTGCGTTCCTGGCTGCGGTAGCGCTGGGCCTTGATGACGAGGACGCCGTCGCGGTTGATGCGGCTGTCCTTGCGGGACAAGAGGCGTTCGCGCAGATGCTCGGGTAAGGACGAGGACTTGATGTCGAAGCGCAGGTGAATCGCCGACGAGACCTTGTTGACGTTCTGTCCGCCGGGGCCGGACGCGCGCACTCCCGCCAGTTCGATTTCATCGGCGGGAATCCGGACGCCGCGACTTATTTGCAGGTCGGCGCCGTCGGAGGCCATATGCGGTCGGTGAAGGTGATTGATGTACAAGGTCGGGGCATGCGGTGGTGCGGTTGCCGAAGGCCGCGAACGCGATGCGAGCCGGGAAGCCGTCTATTGCCAGCCCTGAAAACAAAACAGCGCATCATGCTGCAAGGCGTGATGCGCTGTTTTGAATGAGATAATTTGGTGGAGCGGAGGAGGATCGAACTCCCGACCTTCGCATTGCGAATGCTAAAATAGGAAGCGCTGTAAGCAAGTAAATAAGCCATGTTAAGCAGCATTGTAGTATATTTGGACCAAATTTGGACCAAATGAGGTTCGCCACACATGGCATCGATCAGCGAGCGCAATGGGCGCTGGCGTGCGCGGGTACGTCGGCATGGGGTCGTCACTACGGAGACCTTCCGAAATAAGACAGACGCAGAGGCCTGGGCCAGGAAGCAGGAATCCGATGTAGAGCGCGGTCTCTGGCGCGACAACACTGAAGCGGAGCGCACGGCGCTCATCACATGCCTGAAACGCTACCAGAACGAGGTCACCGCTCATAAACGCGGCGCCGTTCAAGAGGCATCCATCATCGGCATCTTGAAAGGCGAAGCATTGGCAACGAAGGCGATGGCTAAGGTCCGCTCGGCCGATGTGTCGGCCATGGTGGATAGCTGGCGAAGAGATGGATACGCCCAAGCAACCATCGCCCGGCGCCTGGCAGTACTCTCACATGTGTTCGAGCACGCAGCGCGATCGTGGAGTATGGAGGCTCTTGCGAACCCCGTACGCCTGGTCAAGTTGCCACCGTTGCGAAACGGCCGCGAGCGACGGGTAAGCGATGCGGAGATTGATGCGGTATGCAAGGCCACAGGATCGGACATCCTGCCCCACATAGTCCGGCTTGCAGTTGAGACCGCTATGCGGCGCGGTGAACTCGTGGGGATACAGTGGCGAGACGTGGACCTAGCCCGACGCGTAATCCACATTCGCACGACGAAAAACGGCTATCCGCGTGACGTGCCGCTTTCTAGCAGGGCAGTGGCTTTGCTTGAACCGCTGAAAGCCGAGCACGATAAGAAGCAGGAGGAGCGGGAGGCCTCAACACCCAAAGAGACGGACAAGGAGGATCGACTGTTTGCCGTGCGTGATGATGCCGTAACCAGAGCCTTCGATCGCGCGGCAGAGCGGGCGCGTGCCGCCTACGTTGCCGACTGCGAGAGGGAAGGGCGGCCAGCTGACGCAAAACACCTCTTGAACCTACGATTCCATGATCTGAGGCACGAGGCGACTTCCAGGCTCGCAGCGCTCCTTGGCGTGCATGAGCTGGCGAAAGTCACCGGGCATCGCGACTTGCGCATGCTGATGCGGTACTACCATCCGTCGGCAGAAGACTTAGCAGCTAAGCTGGGGTAGTCATTCCCTAGCTATCCAATAGCACGTAGACGGAGGAAGTGCTGTCGGATTTTAGCCTGGACCGCCACCGGTGCCGACTTCATTCCACAGAACGCATGCATTCTTTATAGTCTTTGAACCGCCCCGGGTATTGCGGAGGCTCCAACACTTGAGAGAATGGAGCCATGAACAAGTCGAAGAAGTTTTCCCCGGAAGTGCGTGAGCGTGCGGTTCGCATGGTCCAGGAGCATCG
>NZ_JARRQY010000082.1:0-16944 GCF_037381185.1 Acidihalobacter sp. | reverse complement strand
CCCTGGGCTATATCCCGCCCGCAGAAGCTGAGGCAAACTACTATCGGCAACTCGGGCAGCCAATCCCCATTGCCGCTTAACTTAAACCCAACAGCCTCCGCGAAAACCGGGGCGGTTCAGTCGTGAGGAAATGCCTCGGCATACTCGGCGTTTACAGGTGGCTCATGTTTGAAAATCATTGCCGCCTCACAACGAACGCGACTAGCAGATGAAACTGGAGCGAAGCTAAAGCAAAGAACTTCACCATGCGTTACATGCTTTTTCCAATCACTTAGTTTCTCGTGGTTTGCTATCCGTGACTTCACGTCACCAGATTCGCCAATATAGATTAGCTTCTTTAGTGAGACAGTTTTATTGCTTGCGTTGTGTACGCAGCTATACACACAGTAAATGCCTGATTTGTCGGGAATGCCTCCTTTAGCTGGCTCCCTCCAATAACCGTCAAATTCAAGTTCATAAGATTGTTCTGCCATTGCATTCTCCCTGGCGCATATGATCGGCAAAGATCTAGTGTCAAGCTGAGGAAGGTCGCATGAATCGCCATTAGTTCTCTAGACAGTATCGAGGTGATATTGGTTTCTTTCATGTATGGCTGTTCCACATCAGAAACAGACGGTCGAGTGACATGGTCAGATGATGGCTCTACGCCCGCTCTTGGCCGATCACAGACATCGGGGCTCGAATTACAGGCAAAATAAAGCCACTAGCAATTGCTAGTGGCTGAAATCTCGAGTGAGTCTTGGTGGCGTCAGGCGAATAGATGAGAATAATTCTCAGAATCACCAGATGCTGTGAAATGAATCACTTGTTGCTGTGACTGACACTGACAATTAATCCCAACTCAACGCCCCACCCGTCTGATACTCCGTCACCCGCGTCTCGAAGAAATTCTTCTCCTTACGCAGATTGGCTTGCTCGTCCAGCCAGGGCAGGGCGGCCTCGGCGCCGGGGAAGGGCTCTTCCTCGAGGCCCAGCTGTGCCGCACGGCGGTTGGCGACGTGGCGGAACTGCTCGACGTGCAGCTCGGCGGAGTAGCCGAGAATCGGATCGCGCAGGATGTAGCCGGCGTAGCCCGCTTCGGCGGCCTCGGCCTGGTCCCACATCTCGCGGATGGCCTTGGGGTCGGGGCGGATGCCTTCCTCCTGCATGATCTGCTTGGCCACGCGGATGCCGAAGCTGGCGTGCATGACTTCGTCGCGCATGATGTATTGCAGCTGCTCGGCGGTGCCCTTCATCAGGCCGCGGCGTTGCAGCGAGAAGATCGGGCTGAAGCCGTTGTAGAACCACGCGCCCTCGAATACGGCGGCGAAGAAGATGTAGGACATCAGGAAGGTGTGCAGCTGCTCGCGGTCGTGCAGGTCGATGTCGGTACGGCACACGGCGTCGAGGCGCTGCTGGGTCATGCGGATCTTGGCATGGATCTCGGGCACGACGCGGTAGCGGTTGTAGATCTCGCCCTGGTCGAGGCCGATGGTCTCGATGCAGTGCTGGTAGGTCCAGGTGTGCAGGGCCTCTTCGTAGGCCTGGCGGGCTTGGTAGATCTGCAGCTCGGGCGCGCTCATCTTCTCCATCACGGCGATGGCGACGTTGCGCATGGCGAGGATGTCGGCCGTGGTCAGGTAGGAGAGCACGTTTTCGTAGACGTGGCGTTCCTCGACGGTGAGCTTGTGGTGATAGTCGTGGACGTCCTGCGCCATGTTGATGTCCAGCGGCGTCCAGTGGTTCTTGTTGGCGTTGAGGAAGTACTTCCAGGCCCACGGGTACTTGAACGGGGCGAGCTGGTTGATGTCGGCCATGCCGTTGACCACGCGCTTGTCCTCGGCGCGCACGGGCAGGGCGCTGAGGTCGGAGACCGCGGAGGCGACTTCGGGCGAGGTGGCCGCGACGGCAGGCTCGGGCTCGGGCAGTTCGGCGGCCTGGTGGGCTGCGGCGGGGGTCAGCGGATCGTCCCAGTTCAGCATGGCGTGTACCTCTTTAGTATTCGTGCGTATCGCGTTCGATGGCAGCGGCCGGCGTGCGGCCGCTGCCAGTGATTCCTTACTGACAGGCTTCGCAGTCGGGCTCGAGGATGGAGCAGATCTTCGGCCCTTCGCTTTCCTCGGCCGTCATCGCCTCGCTCTTGACCGCGTCGGCGGTGTATTCCTTGGCGTGGCTGGTGCCGGGCTCGACGGTGGTCGACTTGCCGGCGTGCGTGGCGCCCATGGAACGCAGGTAGTAGGTGGTCTTCAGGCCACGTACCCAGGCCAGCTTGTACAGCTTGTCCAGCGCGCGGCCGGAGGTCTGCGCCATGTAGAGATTGATCGATTGCGCCTGGTCGAGCCACTTCTGGCGGCGCGAGGCGGCTTCGATCAGCCAGCGAGAGTCGAGTTCGAAGGCGGTGGCGTAGAGCGCCTTGATGTTTTCGGGCACGCGGTCGATGGGCTGCACGGAGCCTTCGTAGTACTTGAGGTCGTTGACCATGACCTCGTCCCACAGGTCGCGTTCCTTGAGATCGGCGACGAGGTAGGGGTTGATCACGGTGAACTCGCCCGACAGGTTCGATTTGACGAACAGGTTCTGGTAGGTCGGCTCGATCGACTGCGACACGCCGCAGATGTTGGAGATGGTGGCGGTCGGGGCGATGGCCATGGTGTTGGAGTTGCGCAGGCCCGAGGTTTTCACGCGCTCGCGCAGGCCGTCCCAGTCCAGCGTCTGGCTGCGGTCGACCTCGAGATAGCCGCCGCGGCCTTCGGCCAGGCGGTCGATGGAGTCGATCGGTAGCACGCCCTGGCTCCACAGCGAGCCGTCGAAGGTCGAGTAGCAGCCGCGTTCGTCGGCGAGCTGGGCGGAGGCCTGGATAGCGTAGTAGGACACCGCCTCCATGGAGCGGTCGGCGAATTCGACCGCGTCCATGCTGGCGTAGGGCAGGCGCAGTTTGTAGAGCGCGTCCTGGAATCCCATGATGCCCATGCCGACCGGGCGGTGGCGCATGTTGGCGCGGCGCGCCTGCGGCACGCTGTAGTAGTTGTAGTCGATGACGTTGTCGAGCATGCGCATCGCGGTGGTGATGGTGCGCTCGAGCTTGGCCGTGTCGAGGCCGTTTTCGGTCACGTGCTGGGCGAGGTTCACCGAGCCGAGATTGCACACGGCGATCTCGTCGTTGGAGGTGTTCAGCGTGATTTCGGTGCACAGGTTGGAGCTGTGCACGACGCCGATGTGCTGCTGCGGCGAGCGCAGGTTGCATGGGTCCTTGAAGGTGAGCCAGGGGTGGCCGGTCTCGAACAGCATGCCGAGCATCTTGCGCCACAGGTCGACGGCCTTGATCTTGCGGAAAACCTTGATCTCGCCGCGCTCGGCCTTGGCCTCGTACTCGGTGTAGCGGGCTTCGAAGGCCTGGCCGACCAGGTCGTGCAGGTCGGGCGCCTCGTTGGGCGAGAACAGCGTCCACTCGCCTTCCTCGGCGACGCGCTTCATGAACAGGTCGGGAATCCAGTTGGCAGTGTTCATGTCGTGCGTGCGGCGGCGGTCGTCGCCGGTGTTCTTGCGCAGTTCGAGGAATTCCTCGATGTCGACGTGCCAGGTCTCGAGGTAGGCGCAGACCGCGCCCTTGCGTTTGCCGCCCTGGTTGACGGCCACTGCGGTGTCGTTGGCGACCTTGAGGAAGGGCACGACGCCTTGGCTCGTGCCGTTGGTGCCCTTGATGTGGGCGCCGAGGCCGCGCACGCGGCTCCAGTCGTTGCCCAGACCGCCGGCGAACTTGGACAACAGCGCGTTGTCCTTGATCGCGCCGTAGATGCCGTCGAGGTCGTCGGGCACGGTGGTGAGGTAGCAGCTGGAGAGCTGCGGGCGCAGGGTGCCGGAGTTGAATAGCGTCGGCGTGGAGCTCATGAAGTCGAAGCTGGAGAGCAGCTCGTAGAACTCGATGGCGCGGCCTTCGCGGTCGATCTCGTTGATCGCCAGGCCCATGGCCACGCGCATGAAGAAGGCCTGCGGCAGCTCGAAGCGCTTGCCGTCGCTGTGGATGAAGTAGCGGTCGTACAGGGTCTGCAGGCCGAGGTAGGTGAACTGCTGGTCGCGCTCGGGCTTGAGCGCGGCGCCCAGGCGCGCGAGGTCGTAGCGGGTCAGTTCCTCGTCCAGCAGTTCGAGTTCGGCGGCGCGGCGCACGTAGGCGTCGAAGTACTCGGCGTAGCGCGCGTCCATCTGTGCCTGGGTGGCGGTGTCGGAGTGGCCGGTGATGAAGCTCAGCGCTTCGCTGCGCAGGGTGTCGAGCAGCAGACGGGCGGCCACGAAGGTGTAGTTCGGCTCGCGCTCGATGAGTACGCGCGCGCTCATCGCCATGGCCTGGCCGACGTCCTTCTCGGGGATGCCGTCGAACACGTTGCGCATGGTGTCCTTGAGGACCAGCTCGGCCTCGACGTTGCCGATGCCGGCGCAGGCTTCGTTGATCACCGCGCGTAGGCGGTCCTCGTCGAGCGGACGGCTGCTGCCGTCGGCCAGGGTCACGTTGAGTGTTGAGGCGGCGGTCTTGGGGCTCTTCTTGGCGGCTTCGGCCTCGCGCTTGGCGGCCTGTTGCGCGCGGTAGATGACGTACGAGCGAGCGACCTTGTGCTCGCCGGCGCGCATCAGCGCCAGCTCGACCTGGTCCTGGATGTCTTCGATGTGCACGGTGCCGCCGTCGGGCATGCGGCGGAACAGGCTCTCGACGACCTGCCGGGTGAGGTCGGCGACGGTCTCGTGGATACGGCTGGAGGCGGCGGCGTTGCCGCCTTCGACGGCCAGGAAGGCCTTGGTCATGGCCACGGTGATCTTGCCGGCGTCGAAGTGGGTCAGCTTGCCGTTACGGCGAATGACGCGGTACGGACTGGCGGAGGCGCTCTGTGCCTCGGTTTCGACGGGTGCGGCGACGGCGCCGACCGGGTGGGTTTCCTGGGCGGTCTGGGCTTGGTTTTCGGTCTGCATGCGCTCCCCCTGAGATGGTTCGGTGCAGGTGTGGAAGGAAGTGGCTGTCGCCTTAAGCGGACACTATAGAGTGTGGTCATGTGTGGGTCAATAACACTAGATGCTGTGGATTTGTCTGTTCGCAAGAAGGGAAAAACCTGTGGATAAGTGCCCCGGCGCAAGGCCCGGTGCGGGCTGCAGCGTTGGGGCGCGTGCGGCTTTCTCTTGGGCATAAGAAATTCATATGTGAAGCTGCGAGCCGTTCTGCGCGGGGTGGGGTGGTGTTCTTGGTTGAACTTCGCAAATTTGTGAAAAATACAGCGTGCCTCAAGAGCCCGATGGATAAGGGATGCGCCCTGGGGAAAGCGCTGGAAGCCGTTTCCATGGAGCGCAAGGCCGGCTGGAAGATCGCTTGGAAGTTGCGTGTGGTCATATGCGCGTTACGATTTTGTGCTAGGGTCGGTTTGCACCAAGGCACGGTACGCTGTTGTGGCTGTCTGGCCGCCAATCAAGGCGCGAGGAGAGTGGTTTGGTGATTCCAAATGAACGACGAGCAACGCGGAGTGGCGGCCGGGCAGACGCAACCCGTAGGGCTGGGCCGCTTTTCGCCTCCCGCGGTGTTGCCGTTCCTTATGTGGCTGGCTACATGGTGCCTGGCAGGCTGCGAAAAGCGGCTCCTGCGGCGCGACGTGTATTGGTATGAACGGACCCTGGATACCGCATCTTTGAAGTGTAAAGAGCGTTAGCCGATGTCGCCGATGTCGCCGAAGTCGACGTGTGCGACGGTGCGCGAGCTGTTGACCGCGCGTCGTCTATATGTGTTGTTCCAGCCGATCGTGGATATGCCGGCCGGGGAGGTGTTCGGCTACGAGGCATTGATTCGCGGACCGTCCGACAGCGTATTGCACAGCCCGCTGAATCTGTTCGAGTCGGCCAGCGAGTGCGGGCACCTGAGCGAACTCGATCATTTGTGCCGACGGCTGGCGATCGAGCGTTTCGTGTCGCTGGACCTGCCTGGGCTACTGTTCGTCAACGTGACGCCGGAGACCATCGTGCAGGCCGACCGCCCGCGCGGCGAGACATTGCGCGTGCTGCAGGAGCTGGGGCTGCCGCCGGAGCGGGTGGTCATCGAATTGACCGAGCACACGCCGATTCACGACTACGGTGTGATGTACGAGGCGGTCGAGCACTACCGCGCCATGGGCTTCGCCATCGCGCTGGACGATCTCGGTTCCGGTTACGGCGGTCTGCGCCACTGGACCGAGTTGCGCCCCGAGTATGTCAAGATTGACGGACATTTTGCGCAGGGCATCCACGAGGATGCGGTCAAGCGAAGCTTCGTCAGCTCGATGCGCGACATATCGCACGATCTGGGCAGCCGCCTGGTGGTCGAGGGCATCGAGTCGCGCGAGGAGTTCGAGGTGATCTCGAGCCTGGGCGTGGACCTCGGCCAGGGATATTTCCTGCAGCGCCCCAGCGCGCATCCGCCGAGCGACCTGCCGGAGCTGGCGGCGGTGCGCTGCGGTCGCGTACCGCGCCTTGAGACCACGGCCCAGAGCCTGCTGCGCCGCTACGCACCCATTGCCCCGGACATGCTGCTCACCGAAGTGGTCGACCGGTTCCAGCAGACGCCCAACCAGCGTTCGCTAGTGGTGGTCGACGAGGGCCGGCCTGTGGGCTTGGTGTGGCGCCATCGCCTGATGGACTTCTACGCGCGGCGCTACGGCCGCGAACTCTACACGCGCACGCCGGTGCGGGAGTTCATGGACCGGGAGCCGCTCGTGGTGGCGCTGGATATGCCGCTGGAGCGTATCAGTCTGCACGTGACCAGCCAGCTCGAGGCGGAGTGGGACAAGGACTTCATCGTCGTCGACGCCGACGGACTCTATCTGGGCGTGGGTGCGGTGATCGATCTGCTGCGCCGGGTGACCGAGTTGCAGGTGCGTTCTGCGCGCTACGCCAATCCGCTGACTCAGTTGCCCGGCAACGTGCCCATCGGCGAGCGGATCGACGCCATGCTAGAGAACGGCGAACCCTTCGTGGTGGCTTACTGCGATCTCGACTCGTTCAAGCCGTTCAACGATTTCTATGGCTACGCGCGCGGCGACCACGTGTTGCGCGAGCTGGGACGGGTGCTGAGCGAGGCGGTCGATCCGCGGCTCGATTTCGTCGGCCACGTCGGCGGCGACGATTTCGTGCTGGTGTTGGTCTCGGATGCCTGGGAGGCGTATCTGCAGCAGTTGCTGGAGCGTTTCGCGCAGCTGGTGCCGGATTTTTACGACGAGGCGCAGCGGCGCGCGGGCGGCGTCGCCAGCGTCGATCGGCGCGGCCAGCCGTGTTTCTTCGAGCTGCTGTCGCTGTCCATCGGCGTGGTGCGCGTGCAGCCTGCCCAGTTCCGCAGCCATCACGAGGTGGCCGCGCGCGCCAGCGAGGTCAAGCGCGTGGCCAAGCAGCTCAGCGGCAACTCGTTGTTCATCGACCGGCGTGCGGCGGACGAAGACGCTGAGGAGGCGTTGGAGAGCGCCTGCGCCGAAAGGGGCTGAATGCCGGAGCTGTACGCAGCCATGCATCCGCGCTCCGTTTAAGGTTTATTTCAGATTTTTGGCCTATCCTCGATTCGAGTTATCACGAAGGGGGCGGGTATGCAGGAACCATCGACGATCAAGGTGTGGGATCCGCTGATCCGCATCTTTCACTGGACCCTGGTCGCGGCATTCACCGTGGCCTATCTGAGCGGTGACGAACTGACTGATGTGCACACTATCGCTGGCTACGTGGTGGCTAGTGCGGTGCTGGTGCGGTTGGTGTGGGGGCTGGTGGGTACTCGCCATGCGCGTTTTTCGGACTTTATCTACCGTCCGTCCAAGGTGTTGGCCTATCTGCGCGATTTGCTGATGCTGCGTTCGCCGCGCTATCTCGGTCACAACCCGGCCGGCGGTGTCATGGTGGTGTTGCTGCTTGTCAGCCTGTTGGCGACCACCGGTACCGGTCTGGTGCTCTACGGCGGCAAGGGCGGCGGCCCGCTGGCCGGTCTGCTGGCCAGCGCACCGGCAGCGCCTGCCGCGCAGACCGCTGCCCCGGCACTGGTCTACGTCGACGACGAGCGCGAGGAGCACGGCGGGCACGAGGGTGGCGAGCACGAAGGCGGCATCATCAAGGACATGCACGAATTTTTCGCCAATTTCACCCTCGCCCTGGTGTTCGCGCACATCGCCGGCGTGTTCCTCGACAGCTTGTTGCATCGCGAAAATCTCGTCTGCGCCATGGTGACCGGGCGCAAGCGCCGCCTGCGCAGCGACGAATAGCCCGTCTCCGGCGTGCTATGCTCCGCAGCCCGGTTCCTGAAGGGACCCGGGCTGCGATCAGGTGCCCCGCGCGAGCGGGGTTGAACGGGAAGTCGGTGCCTATTCCGACGCTGCCCCCGCAACGGTGATTGGGTAAACGGTGCTCTTGACACGCCACTGTGCGCATGACGCATGGGAAGGCGAGCGCCGCGGATATATACGTCTATCCGGCCCATCAGCCCGGATACCGGCCTGGTCGCGACGTCATTGATCCGGCAATAAATATTGCCGGATCAATAGGGCTGCGGAGGGCGGTCCGGGCCGCCGCCGACCGCCTGCTGCGCCCGTTTCGATTCCTCCGTGTTGATCATGAATCCGGCGAGCGGAGGGCCGCCATGCGAAACCTTTATCTATACGGCGCCGTCGGCGCCTTGTGTCTGTCACTGCCTGTCGGCGCGGTCGCCGAGGGCATTCCCGATATCGTTATCACTCCGCTGCGCACCGAGACCTCGTTGGCCGACGTGTTGGCGCCGACCGTGGTGCTCACGCGCAAGCAGATCGAACGCAGCGGGGCGAGTACGTTGCCGCAGGCGCTGGCGCTGATCGGCGGTGTGCAGGTCAACTCGCTGTACGGCGCCGGTCTGCGGGCCAACATCAGCCTGCGCGGTTTCGGCGATAACGCTGTGTCCAACACGCTGGTTCTGGTCGATGGCCGGCCACTCAACAACTCCGATCTCGGCGGCATCGACTGGGGTGCCGTGCCGCTGGGCGACGTCCAGCGCATCGAGGTGATCCAGGGAGGCGCCGGCGTGCTGTACGGCGATCAGGCCGTCGGCGGCGTGATCAATATCATTACCCGCAAACCGCTGCGCGCCGGCGGCAGCGTCACCGTGACCCGCGGCAGTTATGGCAAGGAACGTATCCTGGGAACGCTGCAGAACCGCTTGAGCAACGGATTTTCCTATGCGTTGACTGCCAAGCAGGCGCGGGCCGACAACTATCGCGCCAATAATGCCTCCGACCAGCATGACTACCGTGCCCGGCTGGGCTACGACTACGCCGGCGGGCGGGTGTTCGGCAGCTTCCAGCGCAGCCACGAGGTGCTTGGACTGCCGGGCGGGCTGTTCGCCTCACAGGTCGCCGCAAACCCGCGCCAGACGACCCATCCGAACGACTTTGCCGACACCAAGATCAGTTCGATGAACCTGGGCTGGCGGCAGTCGCTGTCCGACTTCTGGAATCTGGCGGTCGACTTCGACCGGCGTACCAGCCGCGGCTATGGGTCCCTGTCGGGGAGTAGTTTCAGTCAGCGGCGCGATTACCGCAGTCTCAGTCCGCGCATGGTGTACGCCACGCCCGATGGCGCGCAGCTCATCTTCGGCATGGACTTGCGCAACGACCGCTACCACTTCAAGTCCTCCTACGGCGTGACGCAAAGCCATCAGCGCCTGAGCGCCGGCTATCTGCAGGCCGGTGTGCCGCTGGCGGGGCACCTGCGGCTGAATGTCGGTGCGCGCGCCGCCGAGGCGGACAATCACGTGATCGATTCGAACAGCTTCTCTTCGGGGCATAACTTCAGCAACGTCGCCACGGCCGGCGATCTGGGGCTGGCCTGGCAGGCCACGCATGCGGTCAGGCTCTATGCCCGCGTGGCGCAGGTCTACCGCTTTCCCAAGGTCGACGAGCTGACGGATACCGCAACCGGCAGCGCGGGTCTGGCCACCCAGACCGGCAATTCCTACGAGGCCGGCGCCAAGTGGGCGCGGGACGGACGCGAACTCGCGCTCGACGTTTACCGCCTCAACTTGCACAACGAGATTGCCTATGATCCGTCCGCCGGTACCTACGGCGCCAACGTCAACCTCGACCGCACACGGCGCACCGGCCTGCGTCTGAGCGCCGCAACGCCTCTGTCTCCGCGCTGGCGCCTGCACGCGGCCTATGCGTGGACCGACGCGCATTTCGGCTCCGGCACCTTCGACGGCAACGAGGTCCCGCTGGTGGCGCGCAATACGCTGAAGGCCGACTTGAGTTGGTTGCCGCGTAGCGGCCTGAGCCTCACCGCCACTCTGCGCGCACGTGACGGGAGCTACGCGGCGGGCGATTTCGCCAACGCGCTGGTGCCGCTGCCCGGCGGCACCGTGGTGGATCTGTCCGGGCGCTATGCTTGGCGCAGCTGGATATTTTCCGGGCGCATCGGCAACCTGTTCGACCGGCGCTATAGCGCCTATGCGGCCAAGGGCTACAACCCGGTGCAGGGCTATGCTGCGGAGACGGCGTACTATCCAGCACCGCGACGCAATCTCAGCCTCAGCGCGAGCTATCGCTTCTGAAGCTGGTGCTGGCGGCGGTTCCGCCGGATGACCTGGCCGCCTGTCTGCTGGAGGTGCAGCACGACCTGTTCACCCTGGGCGGCGAGTTGAGCCTGCCGGGGCAACAACTGATCGACGCCGAGGCCGTCACGCGCCTGGAGTGGTCGCTGGACGGCTTCAACGAAGAATTGCCGCCGCTACGTGAGTTCATTCTGCCCGGTGGCGGACAGGCAGCTTCGGCCTGCCATCTGGCACGCGCGGTGTGCCGGCGCGCCGAGCGCAGCGTGATCGCGCTGGCGCGGGCCGAGTCGGTCGGCGAGGCGCTGCGGCAGTATTTGAACCGCCTCTCGGATCTGCTGTTCGTGCTCGCCCGCGTGCTCGCCCGCGAGGCGGGCGAGGGCGAGGTGTTCTGGCGCAAGGCGGATACGGAGTGATGCGTGGGCGTCGTCCGCTGCCGTGTGGTCCGGCTGTGCGCTCGAGACCGCTTTGCCCGCCGTATAACGGGCTGTTGGCATTGGCGGGCCAACTACGGGAATAAGTCGTTTGAACCGTGACGGCGCGGAGGATGGCCCGTCCACGCTTTGTGGGCACGCGCAAACGCCGTCGCGTCGGCATAGCCCAGTTCGGAGGCGATGTCGGCTAGGTTAAGTTCCCCTTCCTGGAGCAGTTTCTGCGCGCGGCCGCGTCGGCAGTCCGTCAGCAGCGAGCCGAACGTGGTGTCCTGCGCGTTCAGTTGCCGTTGCAGGGTTCGCCCGGACAGGCCGAGATCGGCTGCGACGCTCGAGAGGTTGACGTCGCGGTGACCCATGCGGCGCAGAATCACTGCGGTTACCTGTCCGACGAGATCGGCCGGTTCCGTATTTAGCCGCAGATCCGAGAGATGTCGCTCCACCATGAGCGTGATATCGGTGCCCTTGTCTCCGTTGGGAGAGAGCGGTTGCAGGCGATCGAGGTCCTCTTGCCGCAGGATCAGGCGATTGGAACTTTCGCCGAAGCGGGGCTGAACTCCGAACCAGAGTTGCAGTTCCCGGACGTTGGGGCCGGGCGAATGCTCGAACTGCACTTCCACCGGTCGCCATGAGTTCCCTGCCAGACTTCGGATCAGCGACACCGTCGCCGCCAGTGAGAACTCCGCATCCTGCCGGCGCGGCCTGATCGCCTCGTTGACGATCCGATAGTCGAAGATCGCCAGTCCGCCTTCCTCGTGAAACTCGCTGAGCGTACCCCCCTGCAACGTGCCGATATGGGTGACGATGCATTCCAGCATCGCTCTGAGCGTTCGGCGGTTGGCGGCCAGTACGCCCATGGGGCCGAGTACTGAGGGTTGTGCGGTTTGTCCCAGATTCAGTCCGAGCGACGGAGCGTCCAGTACTTCGGCGGCCTCTTCGAAAAGGCCGATGTAGCGCACCAGCGGTATGAGATCGTATGGATCGGTGTCGGAAACGTTGGGCCAGCTGTGGCGGCGCAATACCGCCATGCCCTGCGTGCCGCTGGCGGTGAGTGCCGCCACCAGCGGTGAAAGTACGGAGACGCGTACGACGTCGGACGATGCTCTATTTGAGGGCGTGTTTTGCATGCGGGCACCTTAAGTGTGCATGTTTTTCAGTAACTTACTGAATTTTAAATATTTCTACGGTTTGGCGCGATATGTCAACCCTTTGGCATGAATCGTCAGGAAGCCTGGAGGGTTCCGCGGCTAATTTCGTTTGCCAGGGATTTCCGGGCGCCATGGTCCGGGAAGGAATAAACCCGATGACCTGCACGGCTGGGCATCGGTACACGAGAGGCCAAGTTTATGAACCGCTCCATGAGACAGCTTGACGCTCTGAACTACTACACGGCCACCCGTAAGTACCATCTCGAGTTCCCACGACTCGGTGAGAACATCGATGCCGATGTGGTCGTGGTGGGAGGGGGATTTTCGGGCATCAATACCTCGCTCGAACTGGCCGAGAAAGGCGTCACGGACATCGTGGTGCTCGAGGCGCGCCATCTCGGCTACGGCGGTACCGGCCGCAACGGCGGGCAGGTGATGGCCGGCATCGGCCACGATCTCGAGTTGGTCAGAAAGCATGTCGGCGAGGCGGGATTGGAGACACTCTTCGGCGTTGCCAATCTCGGCGCCGGCATCATCCGCGAACGTATCGAGAAATACGCGATCGATGCCGATTTCCGCAGCGGCTACGGCTACCTGGCGTTCAATCAGCGTCAGCGGAAAACGTTGGAGGGCTGGGCCGCCGAATTCCAGCGGATCGCTCCCGAAGACCACATCGAGTTGGTCACGGGGTCGGCGGTACGCGACGTAGTCGGGTCCGAGGCCTATTGCGCGGCGATCAAGCATATGGGAGGCGGGCACGTCCATTCGCTGAATCTGCTGCTTGGCGAGGCCAAGGCGCTGGTCGGTCTGGGTGGGCGCATCTTCGAGAACTCCCCGGCCGTGAGGGTTGAATACGGCCCGGATCACGTCGTCGTGCACACGCATGAGGGCAGCGTGCGGGCGCGCAAGCTGCTGTGGGCGTGCAACGGTTTCCTGGAGGGGCTGGAACCCGACATCTGGGGCAAGACGATCAATACCTACGCCTTTCAGGTGGCTACCGAGCCACTGCCGGAAGAAGTCATCCTGCAGATCAGCCCGATCCGCGGCGCCTATTCCGACATCCGCCCGGTGATCGACTACTACCGCGTCACCAACGAGAACCGCTTGTTGTTCGGTGCGGCCACCGATTTCGTCGAGTACGTGCCGAAGGATCTGTTCGTATGGAATAGGGCGCGGATGCTGAGAATCTTTCCCTATCTCTCCGACGTGAAGGTGGATATGGCCTGGGGCGGGCCGCTGTGCTGTTCCGTCAACCTCTTTCCGCAGATCGGCACTCTGCCGCAACGACCGCACGTGTTCTACGTGCAGGGATATGCCGGTTTCGGCGTCACGCCTTCGCACATCGTCTGCAAGGTGTTGGCCGAGGGCATGAGCGAAGGTTCGGCGCGTTACGACCTGATGAGCTCGATCCCGCATGCCTCGGTCGTCGGCAAGGAGGCTCTGCGCGTGCCGCTGCTGACGGCAGGCAAGACTTGGCATCAGCTTTCCGGTTTCTTCGCCGGCCGCCGCTGACGGCGGCCGTTCCCCGCAAACGTTACGACCAATGGAGTTCGAAATGTTCAAGATTTCCGCCGATAGCCTACCCGCGACGCTCGACGCGTGGGGCACCGTGGCCGATCTGGGGTCGATCATTCTGGAGGGCGAATGCCGGGCCAGCGGAGCGCTGGTGGCCGGTAACCCGGAGTCCCCCGTTTCCTGCGGGTGGTTCTCCGTGAGCAAAGGCAAATTCCGCATGACGTATCCATTTACCGAACACGCCGTCGTGGTCGAGGGTCGCGCGACGCTGACCGACGAGACCAATGGTGTGACGCAGAGTTTCGGGCCGGGCGACGGCTGGTTCGTCGAGAAGGGAACGGTCGTTCTCTGGGAAGTGGAAACCGACGAGTTCACCAAGAACTATTTGGCCGTCGCCTGACGGTACGCTGCGTGGAAGAGCGGTTTTTCGCATCCTGTAGTCCTTAGCGGTTGATCGTCGTCGCTGTACGGCGGCCTAATGGAGGTTCTCAATGAATACGGATTCATCTGCTACGCCGGCCAATACGCTGAAACAGGGAGCGCTTGGCGTCGGCTTCATCGTTTTCTTCGTCGTTTCCGCGGCCGGCCCTCTGGCCGCCATTTCCGGTGGTCTGCCGATCGGCATGATGCTTGGCGATGGCGCCGGCATGCCCGCTCTGCTGCTGATCGTCATCGCGATACTGTTGATGTTCTCCGCCGGCTATACCGCGATGGCCAGCCACGTTACCCACGCCGGAGGATTCTATGCCTTCGTTGCCAGAGGTTTCGGCGGCAATATGGGGGCCATCGCGGCGGCGCTGGCCATCCTCGGCTACAATGCCATGCAGATCGGTCTGTACGGCTTGTTCGGGGTTGCTGCGGCGGCTCTCGCGCACGATCTCTTCGGCCTCTCTTCGCCCTGGTGGGTATGGGACTATGTGGCCATGGTCACGATAGCCGTGCTCGGGTATCGGCAGGTGGATCTCTCGGCAAAGCTGCTGATGTTTCTGGTGGCGGGTGAATATCTGGTCGTTCTCCTGCTTGACGTTTTCATTCTCAAGGCCGGCGGCGCGCACGGTCTTTCCGGCGTGTCCTTCAGCATGCCGGCCTTGATGAGTGGCGCGCCGGCCATCGGCCTGCTGTTCTGTTTCGCATCATTCGTCGGTTTCGAAGCGACCACCATCTACGGCGAAGAAGCGCGGAATCCGGAGCGTACGATCCCTTTGGCGACCTATCTGTCGGTGCTGCTCATCGGTGGCTTCTACACCTTCTCCGCCTGGTGTCTGGTGATGGGGGCCGGAGCCGACCAACTGGTGCCGACGCTTACCAGTCTGTCCGATCCGACCACGTTCACCTTCATTCTGTCCAAACAGTACGCCGGTCAGTGGCTGTCGACGGCCATGAGCGTCCTGTTCGTTACCAGCGTTTATGCGGCGCTGCTCGCCTTTCACAATTCTTCGGCCCGCTATTTCTACTCGATCGGCCGCGAGGGACTGCTGCCCGAATTTCTCGGCAGGACGCACCCCGAGCATCAGAGCCCGCATGCCGGATCCTTGCTGCAGACCGGTCTTGCCTTCGCGATCATTACCGTGTTCGTGGCCCTGAAGAGCGATCCGGTACTTACGCTGTTTTCCTGGCTGACCAATCTCGCGACCCTCTGCGTGGTCACGCTGATGGCGTTCGTCTCCTTCGCCGTGGTGGCCTTCTTTCGCCGTCAGCCGGCTGACGGCATGGGGGCGCTGCGCGTAGTGGTGCTGCCTGTGCTGGCCGGCGCTCTGCTGATCGGCGTGCTGATACTCGCCGTGGCCAATTTCAAGGTGTTGACCGGTGCTTCCGGGTTCCTCTCCTGGGGCTTGCCCTCGCTGCTGCCGTTGGCGGCGCTCATCGGCTGGTCGCGCGCCGTGCTGCTGAAGCGCAGACATCCCGAGCGTCATGCCCGTCTCGGGGGGAGTTCGCCCGCCTGATAGGTCCGGCATCCATCCGAGATGCCTGCGGTGCAGGAATTGGATGGATGCTCTGCACGTGATCTACGTGGATTGCGGGGCTGATTCAGAGGCCGCGGATGTAGTGGCCTACCTACGCGGTGTTTCTTCCTGAAGAATTGATGCGCCTAAAACGGTAGTTCCGACAATCGGGCTAGAATCACTTCTCACCGAATAGGAAGCGCTATGAGTCCTACGATCGTCGTGCTGATTTTCGCCGCCGTGTCGCTAAATCCGGTCGCGCGTCGGGCCAATGTCACTCCGGCCGTTGTGCCCGCGCGCATGGAGCAGGGCGGATGAAGACTGCGACTCTGCGTCTTGGCGTCGACCTCGGTGGCACCAAGATCGAGGTGCTGGCGCTGGACGGTGCCGGGCGCGAGTGTCTGCGCCGACGCGTACCTACCCCGCAGGGCGACTATGCGGCGACGCTCGACACCGTCGGCAGGCTGGTCGAGAGTGCCGAGGCCGAGCTGGGAGAACGGGGCAGCGTCGGCATAGCCATCCCGGGGGCGATTTCACGGGTCACCGGCCTGATCAAGAATGCCAATTCGGTCTGTCTGATCGGCAAGCCTCTGCAGGCCGATCTGGAACATCGGCTGGGTCGCCCGGTGCGGTTGTCCAACGATGCCAATTGTCTGGCGTTGTCCGAAGCCGTGGACGGCGCGGGACGGGACGCCGAGCTGGTGTTCGGCGTGATTCTCGGCACGGGCATCGGCGGCGGTATCGCCATCGGTCGTCGGGTGCTGACCGGCGCCAACGCCATCGCCGGCGAATGGGGCCACAATCCGCTGCCCTGGCCCGAGGACGGCGAGCGTCCCGGCCCGGTCTGCTACTGTGGGCGTCGTGGCTGTCTGGAAACCTGGCTGTCCGGTCCCGGCATGGCAGAACGCCACCGCGAGACGACCGGACAGCGCTTGGACGCCGCCACTTTGGCTGCGCGTGCGACGCAGGGCGACGCTGTGGCCCGAGGTGCGCTCGAACGCTACGCGGATCGGTTGGCGCGCGGTCTCGCCCATATCATCAATCTGCTCGACCCGCAGGTGATCGTGCTCGGCGGCGGACTTTCCAACATCGACTGGTTGTACGAGGCGGTGCCTGTCCGCTGGGAGCGCTATGTATTCTCCGATCGGGTGGACACGCAGTTGCTGCCGCCGGTACATGGGGATTCGAGCGGGGTGCGGGGGGCTGCTTGGTTATGGGGTGGGGCGGATGTTTGAGTTTGTTGGGCCTGCTTGAAAGTTGGCTCATTCTTTACTGATCGAAGCCTGTTTCGTGCGCGATTCCAGGTTTGGGGCGGTTGGCGAAGCGCATGAGTTGCTCTGCGTTTGGGGTGCTTTTCGGGCGCGAATCAGCACTGG
>NZ_JARRQY010000081.1:0-11933 GCF_037381185.1 Acidihalobacter sp. | reverse complement strand
GCGGTGCCCCGTGGCGGGGTGTGCGCTCGAGGTCTGCCCGTCAGGGACAAGGCCTTTCGGGTGCCTTTCTTTCGCCTCTTTCTTTGGGCATGCAAAGAAAGAGGCTCGGGCGCGTCACCCAAGCAGGATCAATACTGGAAACGCTGATTCGCGCCCGAAACATACACCCATGGTTCGATGGGTAAGTCGGTTCAAGTAACATAACTACTAATGCTCTAAGGAGACTCAATTGAAGTTCTCAGAAATTGCTAAGCGACTCACAGGGTTCAGTACCCCGGTCTTTGGCGTTTCATGGAATCCGCCAGAATCCGAGAGGGCTGTTGCAAAGCGTGTAGTTACGCAGCTCGAAGATCGGCGAGTGCTGTACAACCCGAGTGAAATGGAGGTTCCGGGTCAGTGCGTAACTTCCGTTGTTGATATTCGTCGAATGCTTTCCCGTGAACTTGGTTCTTTGGACGATAAATCTACTTTGGCAAAATCTCTGCGGGCTATGCGTGCTGCTTGCCGCAAATTCCTTGACTCAGTGCAGGCTGATGAAAGGATCGTTCTGTTTGGTGCGCAGGCCGGTCACTTTGCGAGTTGGCAGTTCAACGGCGCGGTTGGTGAGCTTCGCGGAGCGTTTGGGATTCATCTTGCTCAGATTGCCACACAGTACGGTTTGGATATCGAGGATGATCTGGCGTCAGTCCTTCCGGCAGGTGATGAATTAGATGACACATAAACGTCAGCTTTAATTCGGACCGGCTTTCCCGTTGATGCGTCGAAATTGCGGGTCAAGCCAAACGGTAGGGAGCATAGAGGCAGACGAACCGACCATCCCGGAAACTCACGCCTCCAAACACAACCGCCGTATCAGCGTCCGTAAAATATCCACGGTTTCCCCCAGGGCGGCCTGCTCGATGTATTCGTCCGGCTGATGCGCCTGATCGATGCTGCCGGGGCCGAAGACTACCGTCTCGATGCCGAGTTCGGCGTAGAACGGCGCTTCGGTGCCGAAGGCCACGGCGCGCGGCGGCTTGTCGCTCAGTTCGGAGAGCAGTTTGACGACGGTTGCCTCGGGCGGACTCTGGAATGCTTCGACGCCGGGAAACAGCGCATGGGTTTCGAACTCGAGGTCGGTGTCGGCCAGCGCGGAACCGAGGCGTTCGCGCAACTGCTCGCGCAGCGCTTCCAGCGGCATGCCGGGCAGCGGACGCAGATCGAAATGAAGTTCGCAGCTCGGGCAGATGCGGTTGGGGTTGTCGCCGCCGTGGATGTGTCCGAGGTTGAGCGTCGGGTAGGGCACGGCGAAGGCCTCGTTGCGATGGCGCATGAGTTCTTCGCGCCAGCCAATCAGTTCGCCGAGCACACGGTGCATGCCGTCCAGCGCATTGCGCCCGCGCGCCGGGTCGCTGGAGTGGCCGCTGCGGCCGGTGATGCGCACCGCTTCCATGGAGATTCCCTTGTGCATGTGAACGGGTTGCAGGTCGGTCGGCTCGCCGATCACGCAGTGCCGCGCGCGTGGCCGGCCAAGATGCGTAAGCAGCCGCGCACCGTCCATGCTGCTTTCCTCGTCGGCGGTGCCGACGATGATCAGCGGCCGGTGCAGTTGCGCCGGCGTCAGTCCGCGGGCGGCTTCGATGGCCAGGCCGAGGAAGCTCTTCATGTCCGCCGAGCCGAGGCCGTAAAGCCGTCCGCTGTCGGCGCTCAGGCGAAACGGGTCGTGGTTCCACAGGCCGTCGTCCCAGGGTACCGTGTCGGTGTGTCCGGAGAGGATCAGGCCGTCTTCGCCTTCGCCCAGCGTGGCGATGAAGTTGGCTTTGTTGGGGAAGTTCTCCAGCGGCAGTATCTCGACCTGGAAACCGGCTGATTCGAGCCAACCGGCGACGCGGTTCACCAGTTCCCGGTTGCCCATGTCGAACTCGGGCGAGACGCTGCTGACCGTGGGCATGGCGATCAGTTCGGCGAGCATTTGGTCGAGTGGCGGTGCGGGCATGGGAGTCTTCCGGGAGTGTGAAGTCCCAAGCATAGGACGTGAGGTGGAATGACGAAAAGTACCCGCTACGAGGAGGACTCGTAGCGGCGGGACTGTACTATCGCGCGGTGCGCAGGGTGTTGTTCGTCTCGAAGATCCAGGTGCGGGTGATCATCAGCTGGTCGTACTGCTTGCGCATGGTGTTGGGGAAGGGCGGGAACGGCGAGGCGAGCTGCACGATGCGCTTGGCAGCATCGTCGAGGACGGTGGAGCCGGAGGACTGTGCAACCTGCACACTCAGGACGCGGCCGTCGTGGTTGATCAACACGTTCAGGATGAGGCGACCGTGCAGATGGCGTTGCGTCGCCTCATGTGGGTAGTTCAGATTGCCGATGCGCTCGACGCGGCGCACCCATTTGGCGAGGTAGCCGGCTTCGGTGCTGCTCTTGGCATTGACCGTGTCCAGAAACAGACGGCGCGGACGCTTGTTGTAGTCTTTCATGGCATGGCGCATTTCGGCGGTGAGCCGTGCCTGGGCGAGGTCGAGCTGGATGTTGAGCGAGCCGCTGGGTGCGTCGGGCACCGGCGGAGTCGGGTCCGGAGCCGCGTCGGGCAGCGCATAGGGGGAGTCGCGCTGGGTCAGCGTCTTGGCGAGTTGTTGCGTCTGTAGGTTGCGGCGGGTTTGCGTGTGTAGTTCGATCGGGGCTATGCCCTGGCTGCGCATAGGGTTGAGTGCGAAGTAGGGATTGCCCGGGTGTCCGGCGCGGTCACTGCTGCCGCTGGCGAGTTGATTGGCCTGGGCCAGGTATTTCGCTTCCTTGGGAGCCTTTTTCGATGTCGTCTGCACCAGCGTGACGTTGAGCGTGGGCGGTGAGCGGCGCAGGTTCTCCGAGAGCGGTTTGAACGACAGGCCGAGAATCAGGATGCCGTGCACGACCACGGCCAGAAACAGTGTCAGGCCGAGCCGGTCGGTGGAGGTGATCTGGTTTTGTGCGGCTGCCATGGCGGGGAGAGTGTACCGCGCCGGTCGTCGGTCTTAACAGGGCATTTGTCGGTGGGCGTTCCGGCCATGCCTTGAAGGTGCCGGTGACCGAAATTCTGGGAGCGACGGGCTGTTTCGGTCATTGCGGCGCTTGGATGAAAACGGCCTGTCCTACTTGACGGGTGTTGGCAGATTCCGGATCAAGTCTACCCGAATGCGAATCTTGGCTCCGTCCTCGTCGATGGCGTCGAGATAGGTGCGTCCATCGCCGTTCTCGACGACTTCGCGGGGCTGGATGCGTCCCATGTAGGCCCGGTCGGAGTCCTCGTCGGCCCACTGCAGGCTCAGGTGTTCGCCGGTGAGTACGGCGATTTCCAGGCGTTCTCGAACGTGTGGGGCGACCTGTTGGTAAGGTTTCATGTCACTCTCCGGCGATGGCGGGATCCGGGGCGCCGGCCGCAGCGAAGGCGGCGCGGCGTTTTTCGCACTGCGGGCAGGTGCCGCACGGGACAATGCGGCCGAGCAGACAACTGTAGCTCAGAACGTAGTCCACGCCCAACTCGAGGCCGCGGCGGATGACTTCGGCCTTGTTCCAGGCGGCAATGGGAGTGGCGATCTCGATGTCGTCAAGGGTCGCGGCCAAGGCGCGGAACGCTTCGACGAAGGGGGGCGAGGCGCTGGCGTAGGCCTCCGCGTCGTCGAGGTTCAACGCCAGGCACAGGCGCTTCGCACCACGGTCGGCGGCGTAGCTGAAGGCCAGGCCCAGCAGGACGAGGTTGCGATGCGGCAGCGGTACGTGCGCCTGCCAGGTGTGTCCACGGCGGAAGGTTTCGCCCAGGCTGCCGAGTTCCATGATTTCGAGCGGCAGAGCGAGCGCCGCGCATTGCGCCGTGGCGGCCTCGCGCTCGCGAGCAGCGGCGCGCTGGCCGTAGTCGATGAATAGGGCGCGCACCGGGCCGCGGCGGTTTTCGAGATGCAGCACGGTGGCGCTTTCGATGCCGCCGCCGAGCAGGACGAAGCTGTCGGATGCAGGGTTCACGGAATGTTCACGAACTTTGACGGGCCGAGGGTTTCTGAAGGACGGACTGCCTTCGAGAAAGGCGGCAATTCGACAGTGACCTTTAGGAGTGTATGCATGTCTTCGTTCAAGGATCATAAGGGGGGCGCGATGCGCCGCACCGTTCTGGCTGTTGCGGCGGGCGCCGCGTTGGTGGGCACCGGTGCCGCCATGGCCTCCGTCAATGTGCTGGAAACCGGTTCCAGTCTGCTGTATCCGCTGTTCAACCTGTGGCAGCCGGTCTACACCAAGGCCAACCCCAACGTGCGGCTGACCACCGCCAGCACCGGCAGCGGCACCGGCCAGGCACAGTCCATGAAGGGCTTGGCGCAGATCGGCGCCTCCGACGCCTATCTGAGCAACGCTCAGATGAAGATGCATCCGAGCATGCTGAACATTCCGCTGGCGATTTCCAGCCAGATGGTGAACTACAATGTACCTGGCCTCAACGGCAAGCACCTCAAGCTGAGCGGCCCGGTGCTGGCCGACATCTATGCCGGCAAGGTGACCGAGTGGAACGCGCCGGCCATCGCCAAGCTCAACCCCGGCGTCAAGCTGCCCCATCACCGCATCGTCGCGGTGCACCGCAGCGACGGCTCCGGCGATTCCTTCATCTTCACCCAGTACCTGAGCAAGTCCACCCCCTGGTGGTCCAACAAGTACGGCTACGGCACCACGATCAGCTGGGCACCCGTGCAGGGCAACATCGGCGCGGTCGGCAACCCCGGCATGGTCGATGCGCTGAAGAACAATCCGTACTCCGTCGCCTACGTCGGCATTAGCTACAAGAAGCAGATCACCGATGCCCACCTGGGCGAGGCCGAACTGGGCAACCGCAGCGGCAACTTCGTGTTGCCCGAGGTGAAGACGGTCAAGGCCGCGGCGGCGGCGATGGTGCCGAAGACCCCGGCCGATCAGCGCATCAGCCTGATCTACGCGCCCGGCAAGTACAGCTACCCGATCATCAACTACGAGTATGCGCTGGTCGACAGCCATCAGCCTTCCAAGGAGATGGCGCTGACGCTGCGAGAACTGCTGGGCTGGGCGATTTCGCCGGCCGGCGGCAATGCCGCTCATTTCATGAAGGCGGTGAACTTCGTGCCGCTGCCCCCCAGCGTGGCGCTGCAGTCGGCCACGCAGATCGCCAAGATCAGTCACTGATCGGCTAAGGTATGGGCCGTGCGGGCGCTGCCGTCAGGTAGCGTCCGCGTATTTGCTTCGGGAAGCCGGGTTGCCAAGCGCCCCGGCTTCGTTTGTCAGAACGCTTGGAGTCGCGCGAGATGTTTCGATTCCGTTGGACCGTCGGCATTTTGGCCGCATTTCTGCCACTGTCGCTTATCGCCATCGCGGGTTTCCTGCTGCAGTATTCCTGGCCGGCCATCCGCTTCAACGGCCTGGGTTTCCTGCTGCACAACAACTGGAACCTGGGCAGCATGTACGGCAACCCGATCACGGTGAACGGTGAAATGGTGCTGCCGCACGCCAACTACGGCGTGCTGTTTCTGATCGGCGGGACCCTGTTGTCGTCGCTTATCGCCATCGTGCTGGCGCTGCCGCTCGGCGTGCTCTCGGCCATCTTCCTCAGCGACGGTTTGCGCGGTATGGCGCGCACTGTGGGGTCGTTCTTGGTCGAACTGCTCGCCGCAGTGCCGAGCGTGGTCTACGGCCTGTGGGGCTACGTCGTGCTGATTCCCTTCCTTGGACATCATCTGTATCCGTTCCTCGCGGAAACCCTGGGGCGGTTCATACCCATTTTCGCCGGGCCGACCGGCAGCGGTTACGGCCTGTTTACCGCGGGTATCCTGCTCAGCCTGATGATCGTGCCGTTGATCACGGCGACGCTGCGCGATGCGCTGGTCGCCAGCGATGCGGCGCTGCGCGAGTCGGGCGTGAGTCTCGGCGCCTCGCGCATCGAAGTCATGCGCAAGATTCTGTTGCCCGGTCAGCGCACGGTGCTGGTGGGCGCGAGCATCCTCGCGTTGGGCCGTGCCCTGGGCGAAACCATGGCGGTGCTCATGGTTAGCGGCAACGCGCTGAACATCCTTCCCAAGAACATCTACGATCCGGTTTCCACCATGGCCGCATTCATCGTCTCGCAACTCGACAGCGCAATGCAGGATCCCACCAATATGGCAGTGCGCGCGCTGGCCGAGGTCGCTCTGCTGCTGATGTTGATCTCGATAATCGTCAACGCCGCCGCGCAAGGGCTTCTGTGGCTGTCCGGGAGGCGCGCATGAGCGCTATGGCCCCGATCGAGCGCGCGGTCGACCGCATGCTGCTGCGCCGCCGGCGCATCATGGACTTGGTGACCTGGATCGCCGCTGGTCTTGCCCTGGCACTGCTGGGCTTCGCGTTGCTGCACATCATCGGCTATGTCTTCGTGCGCGGCGTACAAAGCCTTAACCTGCAAACCTTCACGACCGATACCCAGGGCATTGCAGGTGGGTTGCGCAACGCCATTCTCGGCTCGCTGCTGTTGTCCGGGTTCGCCCTGCTGATCGCTGCGCCGGTCGGTGTCAGCGCCGGGATCTACCTGTCCGAGTACGGCGACGGCTGGGTCGGGCGCATCGCCCGCTTCATGTCCGATGTGCTGGTCGGTGTGCCGTCCATCGTGCTCGGCTATTTCGGCTACGTCACCATGGTGCTGTACCTGGGTTGGAAGTTTTCCATGCTGGCCGGCGCGATCACACTGGCGATCCTGATGCTGCCGTACATCGCACGCACCAGCGAAATGGCGCTGCGCGCGGTGCCGCTTTCCGTGCGCGAGGCGGCCTACGGACTCGGCTGCAACGAGGGATGGCTGGTCCTGCGCATCCTGCTGCCGGCGGCGCGGGTGCCGATCTTCACCGGCATACTGCTGGCCCTGGCCATTTCCCTGGGCGAGACCGCGCCGCTGATCTATACCGTCAACTGGTCCAATTACACCTGGAGCGGTCATTTCACCCATGAGCCGGTGGCCTACCTCACTTATGTAATCTGGAGCTATATCGGCGAGCCTTATGCGTCGGCGCACAAGCTGGCCTACGCGGCGGCGTTGCTGATCACGCTGATGGTGCTGGTAATCAACCTGCTGGCGCGCGCGCTGATGTGGAGAAAGCGCTGATACGCTACCATCTGGCGGTTTCCACCCTCCGGGAGTCGCCATGCTGGGGAGCATCAAGGATTTTCTGAAGGAACGGCTGGTGCACGAGTCGCGCCCGGCCGAGCGCGGTCAGGCGCTGCGCGTGGCCACGGCCGCGATCCTGCTCGAGGTGAGCCGCGCCGATTTCGAGACCGATGAGTCCGAGCTGGAGGTCATTGCTGCGGCTTTGCGCGAGGCTTTCGATCTCGGCGAGGAGGCGGTGCGCGAAATCATCGCCGAAGCTCGCGAGCAGGACGACGAGAAGCTGTCGCTGTATCCCTTCCTGCGCATCGTCAACGATGCCTGCGCGCCCGACGAGAAATACCGCATCGTTTGCGACCTGTGGCGCGTGGCCTATGCCGACGGGCGGTTGGACAAGTACGAGGAGTATCAGATCCGGCGTATCGCGGATCTGATGTACGTGCCGCATGCGGAGTTCATTCGTGCCAAGCTGACCGTGCAGAACGGGGACTGAGGGTGGGCGGCGTGCGTACGGAGAGGTTCGGCTGAGATGGACATGCCATCGGCACAGGCGGCCGGTTATGGCGCGGCATTTCTCGTCGGCCTGTTCGGCGGCGTGCACTGTGTCGGCATGTGCGGCGGCATCGTCGGGGCGCTGAGCCTCGGGCTGGACCCGCAGCGCCGGCGCAGTCCGTGGCGGGCGCTGCCGTTGCTGCTGGCCTACAACGTCGGACGCATCGCCAGCTACACGGCAGCCGGCGCGCTGGTCGGCGGGCTGGGGTGGTACGCGGCGCATCTTGCCGGCATACGCCATGCGCAGATGATTTTTGCTCTCGTCGCCGCATTGTTCATGGTCGCGCTGGGATTGTATCTGGCCGGCTGGTGGCAAGGCCTGGCCCGCATCGAACGCCTCGGCGCGGCGCTGTGGCGGCGCATCGAGCCACTGGGGCGTTCTTTGCTGCCGGTGCGCAACAGCGGGCAAGCGCTGCGTCTCGGCGCGTTGTGGGGCTGGTTGCCCTGCGGTCTGGTCTACAGCGTGCTGGTCTGGGCGCTGGCCAGCGGCGGCGTGCTGCATGGTGCCTTGCTGATGCTGGCCTTCGGCCTGGGTACGCTACCGAACCTGCTGGCCATGGGCGTGTTCGCCGCACGGCTGGCGACCTTCACGCGCAAGCCCTGGGTGCGCGTCGCCGCGGGGCTGGTGGTGGCCGGCTTCGGCGTGCTGAGTCTGGCTCGCGTTGGCGGCAAGCTGTTGATGTAGACGGTCACGCGGATCCTATCCTGTCGAGTATAATCGCGGCATGCGATCATCGGTTCATTTCCGCCACAGGTCGGCCGTCCTCAGCTGGCTGAGCCTGCTGTACCCCTTGGTGATGGTATATGTCAGCCTGTTTCCGCTGAACTGGCATCCGCCGGTCGTGTGGTCGAATCCGCTGATGCATCCCTGGCCCCGCCGGGATGCGCGCTCGGACGTGTTGGTCAACATACTGGCCTATATACCCCTGGGGCTGCTCCTCGCCTTGTTCTGGCGTCGTTGTGGACGGTCGGGCGCCGCGGTACTGAGCCTGGTCGCCGGTTTCGGCCTGAGCTTCAGCATGGAGTTTCTGCAGGAGGCGCTGCCTGGGCGCGTGTCGTCCGTAGCCGATATCGCGCACAACACGCTGGGTACGTTGTTCGGAATCATACTTGCTCAGCTCGTATCGCGCGGCACGTTGAGCGGCGATTGGTTCTATCGGCAGCGCGTTCGGCTGGCGGCGCCGGGCGCGTTGGCCAACATGGGGCTGGTCGTCCTCGCGCTGTGGGCCGCTGCGGAGCTGTTTCCCTTTGTGCCCTCGCCGGATATGGCGACGATCAAGCACGGCCTGCGCCCGCTGTTCGAGACACTGCGGTATCCGGCGACCTTCGCAGGATGGAAGGCGTTGGGCGATGGGTTGGAGCTGTTCGGTATCGGTCTGCTGGCACGCTGTGTGTTACGCGAACCGTCGCTGCTGCCGACAAGCCTGCTGATTCTTGCGGTGACGGCGCTGAAGATCATCGTCGTTTATCAGGTGTTGTCGCTGGAGTTCATGTTGGCGGCGCTGATCGCTCTGACGTTGCTGCTGTTCTCCGGTTGGCAGACGGTGGAGCGTCGGGCCGGGCTGGCGCTCGTGTCGATCGCCGCTTCGCTGGTGATCGACGAGCTGCGCCGCGGTGCATCGGACCGGCTATATGCCTTCAACTGGGCGCCGTTTTCGGCGCAGATCGACACTCTGCCGGGTTTCAATGACTTGTTGGTGACGGTGTGGATCGCGCTCGCGCTGGCTACGTTGACGCGCATGCTGGTTCAGGGCTCGCCGAAACGCGAGCGCGGGGCAAAGTTGCTGGGCGGGACGCTGTTGTTCTGTTCCTGGTTCGCGCTGGAGTGGCACCAGCAGCTCTTGCCGGGGCGTATTCCGGACGTCACCGATCCGCTGGTCGCTCTTGGCGTGTGGTGGCTGGCCTGGCTGGTGCCGGTGCGCGGAGGTCTTCAGGCGCGAGTGAAGCGGTAGACGGCAATTTCGCTCAACAGATTGGGGCGCAGCGCCGCCAGGCGCTGCTCGCGATGGCCCGAGTCGACCACGCTGCGTTGCAGGATGCGACAACCCTTGTCGGTGCACAGGGCTTCGAAGTCCTGCAGCGTGCACAGATGGATGTTGGGCGTGTCGTACCAGGTGTAGGGCAGCGCGCGGCTGACCGGCATGTGGCCGGCCACTGCGATCTGCAGGCGATTCTTCCAGTGCCCCATGTTGGGGAAGGTGACGATCCCCTCGCGGCCCACGCGCATCATTTCCTCCAGCAGACGGTCCGGCCGGCGCATGGCCTGCAGCGTCTGGGTCATGATGACGTAGTCGAAGGAGTCGTCGTCGAAGAAATCGGCCAGCCCGGCGTCGAGATCGCTCTGGATGACGTCGACGCAGTTCTCCAGGCAGCGCACGATGTTGGCGTCGTCAATCTCCAGGCCGTAGCCGCTGACCTGACGTGTCTCTCGCAGATGATGCAGCAGGCTGCCGTCGCCGCAGCCCAGGTCGAGCACCCGGGCGCCGGGGGTGATCCATTCGCTGATCAGGGCGAAGTCGGGGCGCAGGCTCATTGGACGCACTCCTGCGCGATGCGGCGCATATAGGTGCCGAGCACGCTCGTGTACTGGGGGATGTCGAGCAGGAAGGCGTCGTGGCCCTGCTGTGCCTCGATCTCGGCATAGCTCACCGGACGGTCGGCGTCGAGCAGCGCGCGGACGATCTCATGCGAACGTTCCGGCGAGAAGCGCCAGTCGCTGGTGAACGAGACGACCAGGAAGCGCGCCTTCGCCTTGCGGAAGGCGGCCGCCAGGTCGTGGTCGTGTTCGGCCGCGGGGTCGAAGTAGTCCAGCGCCTTGGTCATCAGCAGGTAGGTGTTGGCGTCGAAGCGGTCGACGAAGCTCTGGCCCTGATAGCGCAGATAGCTCTCGACCTGGAACTCGACATCGAAGCCGAAATTGATGCGCCCCTCGCGCAGCTCGCGGCCGAACTTGTTGCGCAGCGCTTCGTCGGACAGATAGGTGATGTGTCCGAGCATGCGCGCCAGCATGAGGCCGCGGCGGGGAATGGTGTCGTGTTCGTAGAAATGGCCCTGATGGAACTCCGGGTCGGACATGATGGCCTGGCGGGCGACTTCGTTGAAGGCGATGTTCTGCGCCGAGAGTTTCGGGGCGGCGGCGATGACCACCGCGTGGCGCAGGCGATCGGGCAGGTCGATCGCCCACTGCATGACCTGCATGCCGCCTAGGCTGCCGCCGACCACTGCGGCCCACTGCCGGATGCCCAGCTGGTCGGCGAGCATGGCCTGGCTGTGCACCCAGTCGCGCACGGTGACGATGGGGAAGTCGGCGCCGTAGAGCCGTCCGGTCTCTGGGTTGAGGCTGTTGGGGCCGGTCGAGCCCTTGCAGCCGCCCAGGTTGTTCGGGCTGAGGATGAAGAAGCGGTTGGTGTCCAGCGGTTTGCCGGGGCCGATCGCGCTGTCCCACCAGCCGGGTTTGCGGTCGCTCATGGCGTGGTAGCCGGCGGCATGGTGATCGCCGGACAGCGCGTGGCAGATGAGGATGGCGTTGTCGCGGGCCTCGTTGAGCGTCCCGTAGGTTTCGTAGATCAGCTCGAACCCGGGCAGGGTGCGGCCGCAATCGAGCGCCAGGGGCGTGTCGAAGCGTTGCGTCTGCGGTGTCACCAGGCCGACCGAGTCGGCGGGAAGGGTTTCAGGCATCGGGGTCCGGGCTGCTGGGCGGGGCGGTTGAGTCTAATCAGCGGGTGGAGAGGGTGCAAGGGGGCTGGTTTTTTGGGGCTTTGTTCGAGTCGAACGGTGTTTTGTTGAACGTGGTGGGTGGTTTGGCGTGAATCGGCGTTTGCGGTTTTGATCTTGGGTGGCTTAAGGCGGCGTACTTGTTGACTTTGGGGGTTTGTTTCGGACGCGATTCGACGTTTGGGGCTCAGATCGATCGAAGTGACGCGCCTGAGCCGGTTTCTTTGAAATGCGCAAAGAAACCGGCGAAAGAAACGCACCCCCAAAGCACTCTGCACCTGAGCCATTCGCAACTGCAGTGGGCTGGTATGTGTTCAGGGCAAGGCGCGGTGCGAAGGCAATGGCCGAGCCCTTGGCAAGCGCCGCAACGCAGCCCTGGGCGCGCACCAGCCCACCCGAAGGGCGCTTCCAGGCTGTCCCGCCCCGGTGTTGCGCCGCTGGTGAAGGCAATGAGCCTTCCCTGCGCGACGCGCCTTGTGGCGAAACAGCCTGGAGTCGCTGCAGCTGCGAATGGCTCAGGTGCAGAGTGCTGTGCTTGTCCCTGCGGGCAACCTCGCGAACGCACGCCTGA
>NZ_JARRQY010000080.1:0-12277 GCF_037381185.1 Acidihalobacter sp. | reverse complement strand
CCGCCGAAATGCTGCCCCTGGGGCGAACGCACGACCACCGCGGCGACCAGACGCGGATTGGAAGCCGGCACCATGCCGACGAACACGGCGTTGTAGTCCTTCTTCGAGAAACCATGTGGGGTTACGCGATAGGCCGTACCGGTCTTGCCGGCAACGGTATACCCGGGAATACGCGCCGAATAGGCGGTTCCCTGGGGAGCGATCACCGAGCGCAGCATGTAGCGAATAGTGTCCGCCACCTTGGTCGGCATGACGCGGATGCCCGGATCAGGGGCGCGACGGTGTATGAACGTGGCCGGGTGGCGCACGCCGCCGTTGGCAAGCGCGCAATAGGCTTCCGCAAGTTGCAGCGTGGTTACCGAGATGTCGTAGCCGTAGGCGATCGTGGCCTGATTGATCTGTTTCCAGTTGAGATAATTGTGCAGCACGCCCGATGCCTCACCTGGAAAACCGCTATGGGTGATCTGGCCGAAACCGGCCCGTTCGAATACGCTCCACATCAGCCTCGGAGGCAGCGTGATGGCGATCTGGCTTGCCGCCACATTGCTTGAAAACTGCAGTATCTGGGTCAGGTCGATGGTACCGAAATCAAGATCGTCCTTGATCATGTGGCCGTCGAGCATATACCAGCCGGGACTCGTGTCGATCTCGGTATCCGGCGTGTATTTTCCGCTCATCAGCGCCGCGGACAGCGTGAAGGGTTTCATCGTCGAGCCTGGCTCGAATGCATCGGTCGCCGCCCGGTTGCGATAAAACTTGCTGTGGAAATCCGTACGGGTGTTGGGATTGAAGGCGGGCTGGTCGACCATGGCCACGATTTCGCCGTTTCGCGGATCCATGACTACCACTGAGCCGCTGCTGGCACTGTGGCGGCGCACCATTTCCTCAAGGGCGACGTAGGCCAGGTACTGAATCCTCTGGTCGATCGTCGTGTTCAGATTGCGCCCCGGTTGAACGGGTTTGGTCGTCTGGACGTCCTGCACGACCTGCCCATAGGCGTCGATGATGGCCTGTCTGCTGCCGTTGGCGCCGGCCATCCATGAGTTGAATTCCAGTTCCAGACCATCCTGGCCCTGTCCGCTGATATTCGTGAAACCCAGTACATGCGAACCGACCTCGCCCATCGGGTAATAGCGCTTGTACTCGGTTCTGAGCGCGACGCCGAGGACTTTCATATCGAGCGCATTGCGGGCGACGTAAGGCGGCACCAGGCGCTTGACCCACATGAACTGAAGACGCATTCCCTGCGCTTCCTCGAAGCGTCGTTGCAACGCGTTTGGGTCGAGCTTCAACAACTTGGCCAGAGCCCTGACTTCGGCAGGAGACGCATTCATGCTCGGGTCGATCCAGATCGACTTGACCGGAGTGCTAATGGCGAGAGGTTGCCGATTCCGGTCCAGGATCATGCCGCGATGAGCCAGGATGGGAATCCTGCGAAGATGCCGAGCGTCGCCCTGCCCCCTCAGAAAGGGTTCTCGTGCGACCTGCAGATAACTGTCTCGGGCCACCAACGCGGTACCGCCCAAACCAAATAAGCCCAGTACGAACTTGCGTCTGGATCTAAACTCATCGGATTCCTTACTCATGATCAAGCGTCCTGTCCGGCAAATCACTTATGTTTCTGCGCCTCTGAGCGGCGCCCGCAGGGAGGCCCCACGCGGCTCGTGGTCGTCGTTGCACCGCTTGCCAAGGGCGACGGCCGTTGTCTGCGCGACCCGCCTGGATCACGAACCGTATGCCCCTCGGAAATGCGAGTTGTTTGCGGAACAGGACACTAGCTAGACCATCGAACCCGGTTCAGGTTTCATCGCATCGCACCTGAAGATGTCGTTACGCTGGGACGACCCACTACGATATGCGTTATGATGCGCGCCCCGATGGCGCCGCTACGGGCCTGACTGTGCAACGGCTGTAGAGCGCGAACGGCTCCACTGTCGCTGGTTCGGGTTCATTTCCAAGCATTGCGCGTCATCACATCAGACCAACCGGTTTGCCCCGGCTGGTCTTTTTGTTCGTACTCTGCGTTCCGCGGACAGCATGGATGAAACATCGGGCGTTTAAGCTGGACGCCGCGCAATCCCGCTCCCGGCCAACGCCGGCGGGCTCACTACAACGATACGACGGCCCGCGCCGTGGCGCGCGAAGCACGCCGACGCACGTACGGAATCGATGGAGAATCAGTAATCGTGTTCACTCCGCAAGAGATCAGAACCAATGTCCTGGGCGGACTGACCGTCGCGCTGGCAATGGTGCCGGAGGCAGTCGCCTTCTCGCTGGTCGCCCACGTATCGCCGCTGACCGGCCTCTACGCCGCATTCATCTTGGCGCTCATCACTTCGGCCTTCGGAGGACGGCCTGGCATGATATCCGGCGCGACCGGATCGCTGGCAGTGGTAATGGTCGCGCTGGTCGCGACCCACGGCGTTGAATACCTGTTCGCGACCGTGGTGCTGATGGGCGTGCTGCAGATGCTGTTCGCGGTCGCCAAGCTCGGCAAGCTGATCCGTCTGATACCTCATCCGGTGATGCTCGGTTTCGTCAACGGGCTGGCCATCGTGATCTTTCTGGCCCAGTTCGGTCACTTCAAG
Source organism: Acidihalobacter sp. (assembly GCF_037381185.1). NCBI lineage: Bacteria > Pseudomonadati > Pseudomonadota > Gammaproteobacteria > Chromatiales > Ectothiorhodospiraceae > Acidihalobacter > Acidihalobacter sp. Next base: position 9,689 of record NZ_JARRQY010000080.1, on the reverse strand, counting down.
ACGACGGACGCCACCGGCGTCTCGCACTGGCTGCCGGTTCCCGCTCTGCTTACCATGTTCGGGCTTATCGCCCTGACCCTGCTGGTTATTTACGTGCTGCCACGCTTTACCAAGGCAGTGCCGGCCTCGCTTGTTGGAATTCTGGTGGTCTCCGTGCTGGTCGAGGTGCTGGGTATTCATACTCGCACCGTCGGCGATCTCGGTTCGATCGGAGGTGGCCTGCCGACCTTCCACCTACCGGGCGTGCCGTTGAACTGGGAGACTTTGCGCATCATCTTCCCCTATTCCCTGATCCTGGCCGCGATCGGGCTGATGGAGTCGCTGCTGACGCTGAATCTGATCGACGAGATGACCAACACACGAGGCAAGCCCAACCGGGAATGCATGGCCCAGGGCGCGGCGAACGTCGTAACCGGCTTCTTCGGCGGCATGGGAGGCTGTGCGATGATCGGCCAGAGCATGATCAACGTGAACAACGGCGCATTGCGCCGGCTTTCCGGCATCACCACGGCCTTATTCCTGCTCGGCTTCATCGTGGTCGGTTCCGATCTCATCGAACGCATCCCGCTTGCGGCGCTGATCGGCGTGATGTTCTTCGTATCTGAAAAGACCTTCGAATGGGGCAGCCTACAGGCGCTGCGCAGGATTCCGCGTTCCGACGCCATCATCGTCGTGGCCGTGACCGTGGTGACGGTATTCACCGACCTGGCAGTGGCCGTGCTGCTCGGCGTGACCATAGCCGCTCTGGTGTTCGCTTGGCAGCAAGCCAAGCACATCAAGGCCAAGAGCCACGTCGACGGTAGGGGCTGGAAGGTCTATGAACTTGAAGGGCCCTTGTTCTTCGCCTCCACCGCAGAATTCCAGACGCTGTTCGATCCGCAGGGCGACAGCAACGACGTGGTGATCGAGTTCCGTCACGCTCGGGTGCTGGACCATTCCGCCATCGAAGCGATCGATACACTGGCAGGCCGCTATCAGCAGTTCGGCAAGCGCCTGCATCTGCGGCACCTCAGCCCGGATTGTCTGGAACTGCTGGAGAAGTCCAAGGACATGGTCGAGATCAACGAATACGAAGACCCGCACTATCACATCGCGGACAACCGCCTCGGTTGAGCCGCTGGCGGCCTGATTGCCCAGGCCGCAATCTACCTAGTTTGCATGAATTTACTCGCCGCCGGCAGAACTTTGCGCACCCTCGGTCTATTTTTGAGCACTGATAGCTTCTGTGCCAAAAAAAGGGGGGGAAGGAACATGCCCATTCAGACAGACGGTAGGAAAAAGGGGATGTCCGCTGAACCCGCAGGCTTCGTTTGGCGGGACGGAATAGACCGATACGGATTGATATCGCGGTTCAACCACTGGCTTGGCGCAGCGGTCGTCATAACGCTACTTGCCATCGGCCTGTATTTCGAGGACATGCCAAGAGGTGCCGAAAAATTATTCTGGCTGAAGCTGCACATCGGCATCGGCGCCCTCGCCTTTTTCATCCTTGCCTTCCGCCTGCTGTGGAGGCTGACAAGCGGAAGTCCGGCTGCGTTTGCCCAGACATCCGGCATGCAACGCCTCGCGCTGGCTGTGCACATACTGCTGTTGTCCGGATTGGGCGTGCTCATTATCAGCGGCCCACTAAGCGTGTGGACCGGCGGTCACGCGATAGACGTCTTCGGCTGGTTTTCCATCCCGAGCCCGACCGGGAAAATCGCCCCGCTGCACGAGAGCCTTGAAGTCGCTCACAAAGTGATGGCCAAAGTCCTGCTGGTGGCGATCATTCTCCACGTCCTGGCTGCGCTCAAACACTTTCTGTTCGATCGCGGCCGCGAATTTGGTCGAATGCTGGGGCGTTAGCGGAGGGCGCAAGGGGCTGGACGCCGGACGCCGGCTTCGGTTATGTAAAGAGCACACTTATTGTGGAGCGGCGAGAGCCGTATATCCGCCATGTCCGACATTCCCCGATCCGACCAGCCCACGACGGTAGAGCCCGTCCGCATTGAAGGCCTCGCGGCGCTGCAGGGCACAGCGCTGGAACTGGCCAACGATGCGGGGCGCGAACTTGCGATCCTGAGCTACGAACTCGAACCCGCTCTCTACGATAGCGCCGAATTCTCCGAGGCCGTCTCCCGGATCGCGCGCAGTGGCCGCCGGGCACGGGTGCGGCTGCTGATTCGCGAAAACGATCGCCTGGTGCGGCACGGTCATGCCCTGGTACGCTTGGCCCAGCAACTGCCCAGTTACATCGAGATACGCCGCGTCGCACAGGAGCATCGACACGCAACACACGGTTACATGGTCGCCGACGACGCCGGAGTTCTATACCTGCCGCAAACCAACTCCTTTCAGGCCAAGACCTGTCCCCGCGACCGACGCTGGGCGCGTGCTCTGCTGGCGGAATTCCAGCGTCTGTGGGACCACGCGACGCAGGATCCGCAGCTGCGGCGCCTGCCGCTGACCAGTTGATTCCAACTCTGCGATCGGTCTCCGACGAGGGAACTTTATCGATCCGGCAGCTGCCCAAGGAATAAAGAACGGCGGTGGAGTCCGCCGCGAACCGCCACCCGGCCGATGACTCCTGTCGCAACCGCCCCGCTCCGGCAGGGCCGATGACGGGAGAGTCGATATGCCTGAATACCGCATCTTGGAACAGAGTGTCCGCGGGACGAAGCGGACATGAATTTCCCCAGTCTTCTGTATCCCGGCTCGATGCCACACTCCGCAGCGCCGGAGCCCGGCTATTTTCGTGATCTCAACCTCGATCAGGTCGTGGCCGCGGTCACGCGTGGCAAACGCGAATACGCACTCGAAGCGTATTTCAACCATATTCCGCGCAATGCCGACGTCGTGCGTTTCCGTCAGGCGGTTATGCGCGAGCTGGAGGACGCTGCACTGTTCGAAATCATCGAGCGATTTGCGAACCGCATGCGCGAGATGCGCGTTAAGCTCGTACAGGCCGAGCGGCACTACTACCTTTTGCAACGCCAGCGCGCGCTGCTCGATGCGATGGCTCAGTACTGCGAAGCGGTTCTCGAACTCCACCGGAATCTGGCCGCGCGCGACACGCTGAATTCCGACGGGCTGCGTGGATTCAGCGATGGTCTGACCGCCTACGTTAATAGCGACCGGTTCGCCGAATTGTCCGAGGGTGTGCGACGTCTTCTCGATGCTCTTGGGGAGGTGCGCTACTGTATCCTGCTCGATGGTGACCGGGTCAGCGTAAGGCGTTCCGACGGTGAACCCGACTACGCGCCGCGGATAGAAAAGACCTTCGCGCGATTCAGGCAGGGTGACGCCGAAGAGCATGGCTTCAGTTTCACCAATTTGCCGCAGATGAACCACGTGGAGGCGCAGATACTCGAAGGCGTCGCCCACTTGCATGGCGAGCTGTTTGCCGACATCGAAACGTTCTGTGGACGGCATGCCGCGGCCGAACCGCCCCCCGAGGCCTCCACCGACAACGGAAGTGCGCTGATTTTTGCCCGCTATCCCTTCATTGAGGACGGCGTGGCGCGTTTCGACCGCGAGGTCCAGTTCTACCTCGCCTGGCTCGGATTCATAGCCCCCATGCGCCGTGTCGGTTTACGTTTCTCCTATCCAGACTTTGCCGGCGCCGTCCGTTCCATCCGTGCCACCCAGACGTTCGATATCGCTCTGGCCGACAAACTGCTGGCGGACGAGCACCTCCCGGTCCTCAATGGGTTCCGTCTTGATGGTGCCGAAAGGGTCATCGTCGTAACCGGCCCGAATCAGGGTGGTAAGACCACGTTTGCGCGGACCTTCGGGCAACTTCACCACCTCGCCGGTCTGGGCTGCTGCGTCCCAGGCGAGGACGTAAGACTGATCCTGTGCGATGCCGTCTACACGCATTTCGAGCGGCAGGAGCAACTGGCAACGCGTCGAAGCAAACTCGAGGACGATCTCGTTCGCCTGCATGAGACCCTGGCTTCGGCCAGTGGCGACAGCATTCTGATATTCAACGAGATATTCGATTCGACTACTTACGACGATGCGCTGTACCTGAGTAGCCAGATCCTGACACGACTGCTGGAACTGAATGCGAGGTGCGTCTGGGTGACGTTTCTGGACGAACTCAGCCACTTCGGCAAAGAAGTGGTGAGCATGGTCAGCTCGACTGCGCCGGACGACCCGACCGCGCGAACCTACAAGATCGAGCGCCGTGCGGCGGACGGTCTGGCCTATGCGCTGTCGCTGGCGGAGAAACACCGCCTCACCCGCAGCGCGCTGCTGCAGCGGCTGCCGTCATGAAGGTCCATCTGCTCCACGCCGACCGCGATTTCGATCTCGAAGTCCCCTTGCCCATGCATGCCGCTGCGGTGCGCCAGGATCTCGAACTCGACACCTTGTGCGCAGCGATGGCCGACGGCGACGACTTTCTCATGCAAGTGGCGCAGCAGCTGCTTCTGTCCGCCGCGGGCAACGATGTCGGGACCGTGTGCTACCGTCAGCGCGTTCTTGACGACTGCCTCGACAACCCGGAAGCGATCCGCGAACTGTACGCCGACGTACTGGAAACGCTCGATACGGAGCGCAAATCGCTGCGTTTCTGGACCTTCGGGCATTCGCCCGCGAGCCTGCTCTATCGTGGTACGAAACTGATGGAAATGTTGCTTGACCGGCTCAAGCTGCTGCGGACGTTCGCCGAGCACAACGCGCAGCGCTTCGAGTCCGAGGGTTTCAGCCGTTTCTTCGGCATGCTGCAACAGGAACTGGGCGACGAATATCTGGCCACGGCCGAGAGTCAGCTGGAAACGCTCCAGTTCAAGCACGGAATGCTGATTGGGGCGCGTCTGGGCGACGGCAACAAAGGTGCGGCCTACGCACTCAAGGAAACGCCCGTTGGCGGAAACTGGTTGCACAGGCTTCTGCCGGGCAAACACCCGGATGAGTATGGCTTTCGGGTCGACGCCCGCGATCAGGAGGGACACAGCGCCCTGTCGGAATTGCGCGATCGCGGTACCGAGACGCTGGCGAACAGTGTGGCGCAGGCCGGTGAACACGTACTGGAATTTTTCCGGCAACTGCGCACGGAGCTGGCCTTCTACGTTGGCGCCCTCAATTTGCGCGACACCCTGCGCGAATGCGGCGGTGATCTGTGTCGTCCCGCGCCGGAAGCGCCATCGAGCGGCCGCTATGCGGCAACCGGACTGTACGACCCCTGCCTCACGCTCAACACCGGCAAGGCGGCAGTGGCGAATGATCTGCAGGCACAAGACAAGACTCTGCTGATCGTCACGGGTGCCAACCGAGGCGGCAAGTCCACCTTTTTGCGCGCGCTGGGTACTGCGCAGCTCATGCTGCAGGCGGGACTGTTCGCCCCTGCACAGACCTTCAGCTCGGCGCTCTGCCCCGCCTTGTTCACGCACTACAAGCGCGAGGAGGATGCGGGCATGGACAGCGGCAAGTTCGACGAAGAACTCGCTCGGATGAGTGCGATCGCGGATTCGCTGGTACCGGATTCGCTGCTGTTGCTGAACGAATCCTTCGCCGCCACCAACGAGAAGGAAGGCTCGGAAATAGCCGCCCAAGTGTGCGATGCGCTGCTGCAAAAGCGCATCCGAGTGGTGTTCGTCACGCACTTGTATTCATTCGCGCACGCGATGCATGCCCGCGAACTGCCGCAGGTGCTGTTCCTGCGGGCGGAGCGGCAGGACGACGGCGGACGCAGTTTCAGAATCCTGCCCGCCGCCCCCCTGAAGACCAGCTTCGGACGTGACATCTACGAACGTGTGTTCACGAAACCGCGCGGAGAAGTTGACATAACCAGTCGCATTGCATAAAAACGAAGCACGTTTCGAATGGCGATGGAGTTCGCCACGAACCGCCGGCCTCCGGCTGATGACTCCTACACAGGTTCCGCCTCGGGGTGGAATACCGTACTCGAATTCATCGGAAGGCCGCTGCATGACGACCATACCTCCTCCTGTGCTACAAATCGGCCAGGTTCTGACCGTCCTTCTGCTTGCGCCGCTGCTCCACGGCTTCGTCGTCACCGCCGAGGAACGCGTTCAGCGCGGCACCGGTCCCTCCCTTTTCCAGCCGTACCGGGACCTGTGGAAACTGTTTCACAAAGAGCTGGTGATACCCGACAGCGCCACATGGCTGTTCTGGGCTGCGCCCTTCGTTTCCTTCACGGCGATGCTCATCGTCCCTTTGCTGATCCCGGTCCTGACCAACTATCCACTGCCCTTATCGGACATGGGCGATATCCTGGGCGGAGGCCTGATTCTCACGCTGGCCGGTTTCTCCATCCTGCTGGCCGGCCTGGACACCGGACATCCCTACGGCGGGCTGGGCTCCAGCCGCGAGTCCATGCTAGCGATCCTTGCCGAGCCCACCCTGATCCTGGTCTTCATCGGCATCACTCTGCTGGCCAAGGCCATGCTCCCCTTCGTGGTCAACCATCTGCTGGTGGCCCAGCCCGCGGTGTACTGGGCGCCGTCGCACCTGTTTCTGGTGGCCGCCTTCTTCATCCTGCTGACGGTCGAAACCGAGCGCCTGCCGATACACTCCAGCATCCAGTGGGAGATCTACATGATCGGCGAGGCCCGGATACTGGAGTACTCCGGCCCCCTGCTGGCGCTGCTCAAATGGGCCTCGTGGATGAAGCAGGCCATCCTCTACACCATCTTCCTCAACGTGCTGACCATCCCCTGGGGCCTGTCCGTGCACGGCACGCCGCTTGGCGTGGCCGGAAGCCTGCTGGCGCTGCTGGCCAAGTGGGCACTGGTCGCGCTGCTCATGGTCGGGATCGACACGGTCCAGTCGAGGCTGCGTTTCTACCGTTATCAGGAACCGCTGGCACTGTCCTTCCTGCTGGCGTTGCTGGCCATTGTCGCGGATCAATTGTGAGGCACGCGTCATGCTGATTTTCCACCTCGATCCGCTCGCCTCGGCCTGGTTCAGCCTGTTGGTGATCGTCGCGCTGACGCTGTCCTTCGTCATGCTGGGCTCCCACTGGCTGAAGAATCACATTTGGGCCTTCGCCGCCGAATCCTGGGTGATCGCCGCGCTGTCGGTCACCGTTGGCGCCTACGGACACTATCCGGAACTGTATGCGATCGCTGTGCTGACCGTCCTGTTCCGCGGCCTGCTGCTGCCCTATCTGCTGTTGCGCATCATCGGCGGACTGGACGTGCAACGCGAGATTCATGCCCGTCTGAGCCCCGCGCGCAGCCTGGTGCTGGGCGTGCTGCTGGTGGTGTTTGCCTACGAGGTCTCGGCGCATCTCGGTCTGCGCCTGGGGCTGGCCGACAACATCGCGGTTCTGGCCTTGACCGCCATGTTGGGACTCAAACTGATCGGCTTCCTGATGATGGTGCTGCGCACGGAGGCCGTCAGTCACATCCTCGGTCTGTTGCTGATCGAGAACGGTATCTTCCTCGGTTCCCAAATCCTGGTCCCGGGCATGCCGCTGTTGCTGGAGCTGGTCATCCTGTTCGATCTGCTGGTAATCGTCAGCACTTTCGGCCTGCTTACGCGCTACCTGAAAACACACGTCGGCAGCACCAGCTCGCACGACCTGCAACGGTTGGTGGGGTGAAGCATGCCGACACCGATTCTTTCCATCTGGCTCATCCTGGCAATGCCCGGCGCGGCGATCCTGCTGGCCTTGCTCATCGCCCGGCCGCGCTGGGCCGAGTACCTCAACCTGGTAGCCGCGACGGTGGTATTCGCCCTCGCCGTGTCGCTGCCCTGGCGCGTGCACGGCACGCTGGTCTGGTTCGGCGGTTATCTCATGCTGGATGCCTTCGCCGCCTGGGTGACGCTGTGCACCGCAACGGTCTATCTGCTGGCCTCGATCTACGCCCTAGGCTACATGCGCGGCATGGCGCAGGCCCGCGGCCGGCTGCACCACTTCTACGCGCTGTTCGCGGCATTCGGTCTGACCATGCTGCTGGCGCCGGTGCAGAACAATCCCGGCCTGTACTGGATCTGCATCGACCTGACGACTATCGTCAGCGCCTTTCTAGTCGGTTTCCAGCGTGAACCCGAATGCATCGAAGCGGCCTGGAAGTACATCGTGCTGGTCTCCGCCGGGCTAGCGCTGGCGCTACTCGGCACCGTGCTGTTCTACTGGGGAGGGACCTTCACGCTCGGACCAGCCTACGCGATGACCTGGGCCAGCCTGCGCGAGGTCGCTCCTCATGTCGCCCCGCCGCTACTCGTCGTGTCATTTCTCTTGGTGTTGATCGGCTTCGGGACCAAGGTCGGCCTAGCCCCCATGCACACGTGGCTCCCCGACGCGCACAGCGAGGGCCCCGCCCCCGTCTCGGCGATGTTGTCCGGCGCTCTGCTCAACTGCGCCATGATCGGTGTGGTCCGCTACCTCGGCGTGCTCGAACACGCCGGCCTGGGCTTCCTGCCGCAGATGCTCATGATCGTGCTGGGTTCATTCTCCCTGCTGGTCGCGGCGCTGTTCATCACCCGTCAGAGCGGCGCCAAGCGTTTGATGGCCTATTCCAGCGTCGAGCACATGGGCGTCGTCGCCCTGGGTTTTGGTTTCGGCGGCCCACTGGGCGTGGCCGGGGCCTTATTCCACATGCTCAACCACAGCCTCAACAAGTCGCTGATGTTCTTCGGCGCCGGCAACATGATGCATGCCTACGACAGCAAGAACATGCAGGCCATGCGCCGCGTCGGAGACTACTTTCCGGCCACCGGCTCGATCTGGTTGGCAGGCGCCGTCGCCATAACCGGAGCGCCGCCTTTCGCACTGTTCCTAAGCGAGTTCACCATCCTGCGTGCCGGCTTCTCCGGGGGCCAGTGGTGGGCCGCGCTATGGATGGGGTTGCTGCTCGTGGTCATCTTCGTCGGTTTCCTGGCGCATTTCCGGAACATGTATTACGGCGAGGCCCCGCCCGTGCCGCCACACCGCACGATCAGTGCCTGGCAGACCGTTCCGATGTGGCTGAGCATCGTTCCGCTGCTGTTGCTGGGCCTTTGGTTACCGAACGGTCTGTGGGCGTTGTTCGAACACATCGCTGCCGGCATAAGCGTGGGAGTGATTCCATGAGCACCCGTGAAATCATCCTTCTCGAAGGCGTTGAACTGCCGGAACGGGTACGAGAGGTCTTCGGCGAACACGGCCACGGCAGCCCGCACCGGCGCATGCAGATGGCCTACGCCGTGCCGACTGGCGAAGCCCTCGAGGCTCGCTATCTGCTGTCCGACGACGCAGGACGGCCGTTCGCCGAGTGGCGCGTGCCGGTTGCCGGCCCGCTGCCCTCGCTGGCGCACAGCCTGCCCATGCTGTCGTGGTACGAGCGGGAAATGAGCGATCTGTTCGGCATCCGGTTCGAACACCATCCGCATCCACAGCCTCTGGTACTGCACGAAGGCGTCACCCCCGCTGTGCCTCCCCTGCTGGCCGGAGCCGGGAACGCGCCGCTGGACTATGCCCAGGCCGCGGCCTGGATGCCCGAGCAGGACAATCCCGCGATCCAGCATCTGCCCTTCGGCCCGGTGCGCGCGGACGTCGTCGAGTCCGCCGAATTCCAGTTCCTCTACATCGGCGAAAGCATTCTGCACTATCACCCCCGCCTGTTCTGGAAGCACCGCGGGATGGAAAAGCGCTTCGAAGGCCGTACGGCTGCGCAGGCAGTCGTGCTGGCGGAGCGAGTCTCCGGAGTCGGCAGCCTGGCTCACGCCCTGGCCTACTGCCAGGCGGTAGAGGACGC
>NZ_JARRQY010000079.1:0-12437 GCF_037381185.1 Acidihalobacter sp. | reverse complement strand
GTCAACATCGGCATCGGCGGTTCCCATCTCGGCCCGGAAATGGTCTGCCGCGCGCTCACGCCCTACGGCCACCCGCATTTGAACGTGCACTTCGTCTCCAACGTGGACGGCACCGACCTCCGCGAGGTGTTCCGCAAGGTCGATCCCGAGAGCGTGCTGTTCGTCGTCGTCTCCAAGACCTTCACCACCCAGGAGACGCTGACCAACGCGCATACCGCGCGCGAGTGGCTGCTCGACTATCATGGCGACGCCGCCGCGGTGGCGCGGCATTTCGTCGCCGTGTCGACCAACGAGACCGGCGTGCGCGAGTTCGGCATCGATCCCGAACACATGTTCGGCTTCTGGGACTGGGTCGGCGGGCGCTACTCGTTGTGGTCGGCGGTGGGGCTGGCCATCGCCCTATACCTCGGCATGGACGCCTTCGAGGAACTGCTCGATGGCGCGCACGCCATGGACGAGCATTTCCGCAGCGCGCCGCTGGAGCGCAACATGCCGGTGATCCTGGCGCTGCTCGGGGTTTGGTATATCAACTTCTTCGGCGCCGAGACGCAGGCCATCCTGCCTTACGACCAGTACATGAACCGCTTCGCCGCCTATTTTCAGCAGGGCGATATGGAGAGCAACGGCAAGCACGTCGACCGCGACGGCGGCGAGGTCGACTACGCTACCGGTCCGGTGGTCTGGGGTGAACCGGGCACCAACGGCCAACATGCCTTCTATCAGCTGATCCATCAGGGCACACGTCTGATCCCCTGCGACTTCATCGCGCCGGCCGTGTCGCACAATCCTGTCGGTGAGCATCACCCGATCCTGCTGTCCAACTTCTTCGCCCAGCCCGAGGCGCTGATGCGCGGGCGCACGCTGGAAGAGGTGCTCGAGGAGTTGCATGAACAGGGCATGGACGCCGAGGCGGCTGCGCGTCTGGCGCCGCACAAGGTCATGCTCGGCAACCGACCGAGCAACGCGCTGCTGCTGCACAAGATCACTCCGCATAGCCTCGGCCGCCTGATCGCGCTGTATGAGCACAAGATCTTTGTGCAGGGCGTGATCTGGAACATCAACTCCTACGATCAGTGGGGCGTCGAACTCGGTAAGCAGTTGGCCAAGGCGATTCTGCCCGAGTTGCAGGGCGATGCGCCGGTCGATGGCCACGACAGCTCGACGAACGGGCTGATCAATCACTACAAGCGCCTGCGCTAGATCCCGTGCGAACGTTGCGAGCCAATTCCGTTTGCCGCGTCCAGGCCGCGCGCGGGAAGCGCGCTTAGCTGCGCCATGGCCGGATATCAGGAAGCCGCCGAGCGCATCGCCGCACGTATTGCGGCCGGCGAGTTGAAACCTGGCGTCAAACTCGGTTCGGAGCGCCAGCTGAGCGAGCAAATGAGCGTCTCGCGGCTGACGTTGCGTGCGGCTCTGATCAAGCTGGAGGCGGACGGTTTGGTTTACGGCAAGAGCCGGAGGGGTTGGTTCGTCAGTCCGCCGCGTTTCGTGTACGACCTGGGCCGTCGCGCCAACTACAAGACGATGGCAGCGGCCCAGGAGCGCAGCGCGCAGATCGATCTGCTGGACAGCGGTCTCGCAGCTAGCCGCGAGCTGCCTTCCTGCATGCGCGAACATGGGCTCACGCGCGCATTCTTGCTGCGCCGTGTGCGGCATCTGGACGGACGCAGCGTGATGTTCGAGAGCATCTACCTGTCCGCGGAGGCTGTGCCCGGGCTGCTGAAGCACAATCTTGCGGACTCCATCACCGAACTGCTGCGCGACGACTACCGGATCGAGATCGATCGCGAGGACACCAGCGTGCGTTCTGCCCTGCTCGATTCGATGCAGGCCGAGGCGTTGGCGGTGGCGCCGGCCACGCATGGTGTGCTGATCGAGCGCAGGCGCTTTGCGGCCGGTCGGCTGATCGAGTTCGATACCGAGCACTGGCTGCCGGGGGCCATTGAGATCCGTCTGTCCGTGGAACCTTAGACCGGCCCCGTTCTCCCCATTGGGGTGCGTGGCGACAATCGACGCACCGCGAGTGAGCATGCCGTTGCTGTGATTTTGCCCTTTCCTGTGCTCGCGTGTTTGCTCAAATAATAATAAGTATTTGATTTTTAGTTATTCGTCTTCCTTGGCATGAATCTTCCTAGTTCCTGGTATATACCAGATTCTGGCGGGATAATTTCTCATGCAACGCAGCAAATTCTTGTTCAAGCCCAGAGGCGGCGACGCGGCTACGTCGATCGCTCTGGCCTTTGCCCTGCATGCCGACGCCATCACATGCGGGGGCTTTGAACTTCGCGCAATCGATCTGATTCGGGGCGGCACTGTAGCGGGTGCCGCCGAATCCAACGCGTCCGCGAAGAGGAGACGACATGGCTAATTCACGCACCGTACTGGTGACCGGCGCGACGCTGGGCATCGGCAAGGGCATCGCAAGCGTATTCGCAAAAAACGGCTACAAGGTGGCGCTCACCGCACGCAATGCGGAACACGGGGCACAGGCCGAGCAGACGCTGAAGGCGGTCTCGGGAAACGAGGACGTGCTGTTCGTGCCCGGCGACGTTACCAGCCTGGAGTCGATGCGGCAGGTCGTCGGTACGACGGTGGAAACCTTCGGTAGCTTGGACGTGCTGTGCGCGAACGCGGGGATGTTCCCTTCCGCCAAGCTCGACGCGATGACCGAGCGGCAGTGGGACGAAATCTTCGACGTCAACGTCAAGGGCATGCTGTTCAGCATCCAGGCGGCGCTCGATGCCCTGCGCGCGAGCGTCGCCGGGCGCATCGTCATCACTTCGTCGATTACCGGCCCGGTGACCGGTTTTCCCGGCTGGGCGCACTACGGCAGCACCAAGGCGGCGCAACTCGGCTTCATGCGCACCGCCGCAATCGAGCTGGCGCGAGACGGTATCACGGTCAACGCGGTGCTGCCGGGCAACATCTATACCGAGGGCCTGCAGGACCTCGGCGAGGATTACCTGAACTCCATGAAGGCCTCCATTCCGATGAAGCGCCTAGGCGACGTCGAGGACATCGGCCACGCCGCACTGTTCTTCGCGCAGGAGACTTCCGGTTACGTCACCGCCCAATCGCTGATCGTCGACGGCGGTCAGATCCTGCCGGAAACCCTGGAGGCCGTGGACGCCTGACGGCGGTTCGCGCAGAGAATTCTTACGGAGAACGACAATGCTCGAAACATCAATGGCCGGCAGTGTGTCCGAGTTGGACGCGGCAGTGGAGCGCAGTGCGCGCAAACAGGAAATTCTAGACAAATCGGTCAAATACTGGAATCCGGGCAAGACCCGCTTCTGGCAGTCCGTCGGCATCGACCTGGTGATCGGCAAGCGTGAGGGCTACTGCCTCTACGACATGGACGGCAAACGCCTGATCGACGTGCACCTCAACGGCGGCACCTACAACCTCGGCCACCGCAATCCGGAACTGGTACAGACCCTGATCGACGCGCTACAGGAATTCGATATCGGCAATCATCATTTTCCTTCCATTGCGCGTGCCGAGCTGGCCGAACAGCTGGTGACGCATTCGCCCGACGGCCTCAATCACGCCATCTACTCCAGCGGCGGCGGCGAAGCGATAGACATCGCGCTGAAGTCGGCACGCCACGCCATGGGCAAGCGCAAGATCGTGTCCCTGGAGAAGTGCTACCACGGACACACCGGCCTAGCGGTGGCCACCGGCGACCCGCGGTTTTCTCGCATGTTTCTCTCCGAAGGTGCGGCGGACGAATTCGTCAAGGTGCCGTTCAACGACCTGGAGGCGATGGAAACCGCGCTGAAGGGCGGCGACGTGGCGGCGGTGATCATCGAGAGCATTCCCGCGACCTACGGTTTCCCACTGCCGCAGCCCGGCTACCTGCAGGGCGTGCGCGAACTGTGCAGCCGCTACGACGCGCTGTACATCGCCGACGAGGTGCAAACCGGTCTCGGCCGCACCGGCAAGCTGTGGTGCGTGGATACCTACGGCATCGTTCCCGACATCCTGGTCACGTCCAAGGGGCTGGGCGGGGGCCTCTATCCGATCGGCGCGGTGCTGGTGAACGACCGTGCGGCGAGCTGGATGGACGAGGACGGTTTCGGTCACATCTCCACCTTTGGTGGTTCTGAGTTGGGCTGCCGGGTGGCTTCCGCCGTATTGGATATCTCGACGCGGCCCGAGGTGGTGGAGAACGTGCGCCGGATGAGCGCGTATTTCACCGAACAGCTGAGCGGCATCCGCGACGAGAGCGGCGGTTTCTTAACTGAAGTTCGCCAGCAAGGGCTGGTCATGGGCCTCTGTTTCGACCACCCGCAAGGTGCGGTGTTTGTGAGCAACGCCCTCTATCGCAACGGCGTGTGGGCGATCTTCTCCGGGCTCGATCCGCGCGTGCTGCAGTTCAAGCCGGGCATGCTCATCGACCAGGGGCTGGCTGACGAGGTGCTCGGCATCCTGCGGCGCAGCGTGCGCGAAGCCAAGGCGGCGGTTGGGGGGTGAGGGCGATGGCGTACGAATTGGCCGTATCGGATGCCGACCTTGCCGTGATCGATGCCGCCGTGCCCGGCAACCTGTGGCGCTGGGGATTCTCGGAAGCTGCGCAGGTTAGGCTGCTCAACCATTCGGAAAACACTACCTATCGCGTCGACGAGGAAGGGCGGTGCTGCATTTTGCGCGTGCATCGCCTCGGCTATCACTCACAGCAGGCAATCGCCGCCGAGCTCGACTGGGTGGCGGCTATCGAGCGGGATACCTCGATTCGTACCGCGATGCCCATTGCCGGCACGGACGGACGGTTGGTGCAGCCGTTTCCTTCCGGCCAGGGCGACGGGCGCTACAGTGTGCTGTTCGAGTTCCTGGACGGCGAGGAACCTGGAGAGGAACACGACCTGCCAGAATCGTTCGAGCAGCTGGGCTCCATCACCGCCACTCTGCACGAGCACAGCCGCGGCTGGGTGCGCGACGGTCGCCGTCCTGCGCGCCCGGTGTGGGACTTCGAGCGCACGCTCGGGCGCCAGCCGATCTGGGGCGACTTCCGCGACGGCATCGGCGTGACGCCGGAGGTGGCTGCGCATCTGAATCAGGGCGTGGCGCGCATCCGCAGCCGCCTGCAGCGCTACGGAACGAATCCGAAGCGCTTCGGCTTGGTGCATGCCGATCTGCGCCTGGCCAATCTGCTCGTCCACGAAGGGCGGGTCGGCGTGATCGATTTCGACGACTGCGGCTACTCCTGGTTCATGTACGACCTGGGCAGCGCGCTGAGTTTCATAGAACACAAGGACTACGTGCCCGCGCTGGTCGAGGCCTGGGTGCGGGGCTACGAGCAGGTGCAGCCCCTGGCGGACGAAGACGTCGACATGCTGTCCACCTTCATCATGCTGCGCCGGATCCTTCTGGTCGGCTGGTTGGGCTCGCACAGCGAAACCGATCTGGCAGCCGAAATCGGTGCGGAGTTCGCACCGCAGACCTGCGAGCTGGTAAGCCGGTACCTGCACCGCGAAAGCCTGCTCGTCTAATCCCCGGAGGGAGAACATGAACGCAGATTCAGACAGCATTCGCGCCAACCTTTCCAAGGACCCGCTGTTCATCGCCGGTCGCTGTGTCGATGCGGCCGAAAGCGGACGTCTGGAGGTGGTCGATCCTGACACCGAGGACGTCTTTCACGAGGACGCTGCACGCGTTCTGCCGGTGCGCCATCGCCGAGGAGGCCGGATTGCCGCCCGGTGTGCTCAACGTGCTGAGCGGCGTCGGCCACGAACTGGGGTTGGTACGTAAAGTGTATGTCTTCGTCGGCCACGGCGAGTGTTGGGGGCGCTGCGCCGAGTGATCGTTGAGTGTGCATGAGAAGGGATGGAGGTTTCAGCGGCGGGCCGCGAGGCACGAAGGATTCAAGGGGGAGGTAACCCGGGCGCGCGAGTTGGCCCGGTGTCCGATACCAGTCGCTATTCGATTGTTGAACTGCATCGTCCGTGAAGGACGTCGTTATGGAGGTTGCACATGAGTCACCCTGAAAATTCTGCCGCCAATACCGGTGGCACGAGTTCCGGCCTCAGCGCCACGCTGGGAACGGTCGAGGCCTTCGGGCAATCCATCGCCAACGTTTCGCCCACGTTCACGCCGACGCTGAACCTGACCGTCGTCGTCGCCTTCGCAGGCTTTCTGGCCTGGCCTTCGTACCTGATCGCCACGCTGGGCCTGTTCCTGGTCGCCTGGAGCATGGGTTCCCTGGCCAAGCGGCATCCGACCTCGGGCTCGTTCTTCCTCTACATCGGCCGCAACTTCGGACCCTTGGCGGGCATGCTGGCCGGCGCGGCGATGATCTCCGCCTACCTCTTCACCGGCATTGCGGTGATCATCGGTGGCGGCATCTTCCTCAACAACATGATCGGTGCCATGGGGCTTCACGTGCAGGTGCCGCATTACCTGTTCTACGCGGTGTTCACGGCCGTGCTCGGCTACTTCGCCTATCGCGACGTCAAGCTTTCCGCACGCCTGGCGCTGATTCTGGAGGCGCTGTCGGTGCTCATCATCACCGCGGTGGTGGTGGCCGCCGTCGTGCACCACGGCACCTTGTACGATCCAAAGCAGTTTTCCTTCAGCGCTTCCGACATGGGCAAGGTGGGACCGGCGATGGCTTTCGCCATCTTCTCCTTCGTCGGTTTCGAAAGCGCGGCGACCTTGGCCAAGGAAATCAAGGATCCGTCGCGCAGCGTGCCGCTCATCATTCGCGCCACGCCGGTGGTGGCCGGACTGTTCTTCGCCGTGATCGCCTACCTGATGATTCTGGCTTCCGGCGACAACGTCAAACTGCTAGGTTCCAGCGCCGCGCCGCTGGTCGACATCACCAAATCGCTGGGCGTTGCCTGGCTCGCCGCGGTGATCTACGCCGCCGCTTTCGTCGCCGCGTTCTCCTGCGCGCTGGCATCGCTCAACGCCGCGTCGCGGCTGATCTACTCGATGGGCCGCTATCGCTTCGTGCACAGCTCGATGGGCGCGGTGCATGCCAGCCACGGCACGCCGCACTTCGCGCTGGGCGTCGGCGCAGTGCTCATGCTGGTGGTGTGCGAGGCGCTGGTGCCGGCCGACCCGCTCAACGCCTTCGGCTGGACCGGTACCTATGCCGCATTCGGCTTCGTGCTGGTGTACCTGGGCGTGGCGCTGGCCGGCGTGCGCGAAGCGCTCAAGTTCGGCGACAGCGGTGCGCGCAAGACGGTGGACAGCGTACTCGGCGTCGGCGGCGCGCTGATCATGGCCTACGTGCTCTACGGCAGCCTGTATCCGGCGCCGGCCTATCCCTACGATCTGCTGCCGTATCTGTTCGCCGCATCGCTGCTGGTCGTGGCGGGCTGGTACGCGGTGCTCAAGACGCGCGTGCCGCAGGTGCTGGCCGGCATTTCCTCCATGGATCTCGATTGACGCGTATGCGTCGGCTGCCCGGCGCAACGCCGGGCAGCCCAACCGCTATGATTCGTGCATGACGGCGGAAGCGGCAACAGCGGCAATCGCGCAGGCGGCGGACTCTTCCGCCGCCTGCGCGCTCGACCCGACCCGACACGGCGGTCTTGCCGTAGAGGCGGGTTTCGCTTCGCGCCAGGCAACGCATCATTCCCTCAACGAAGATTTCTTCGGCGCGGTGGCCGGCCGCGGTGCCGACGCCGGCACGCGCGGCAGCGTGTGGGCGTTGGCCGACGGCATGGGCGGCGCTAGCGGCGGACGCGTGGCCGCGGAGCTGGCGGTGCGCGGCTTTCTCGAAGCCTACTACCAGTCGCCAGCCACGCTGAGTCCGCTGCGCGCCGCCGCCCGCGCGCTGGATGCCGTCAACGGCTGGCTGCACGCGCAGGGACGCACGGATCCCGCGCTGCGCAACATGGGGGCGGCCTTCGCCGCGCTGGTGCTGCGCGGGCGGCAGGCGTTTCTGATCGCGGCCGGCGACGTGCGGCTGTACCGCCTGCGCGCCGGACGGTTGCAGCAGATCGGCGAAGATCACCTAGTGCCGTCGCCGCAGGGCTGGCTGCTCGCGCGTGCCGTGGGCATGGAGCGCGAGCTGGTCGCGGACGTGACCGAACTGGACGTGGAGGTGCACGACCGCTTCCTGCTGTGCAGCGACGGCGCCTACCGCGATCTGTCGTCCGCACGCCTGCGCGCGCTGCTCGACGACACCGATCCGCAGGAGGCGGCGCGGGGCCTGGTTGCCAGCGCCGCGCTGGCCGGGAGTATTGACGACGCGAGTGCGGCAGTGATCGACGTGCTGGGGTTGCCCGATCTCGACGACCGCTACCTGGAACGCCTGATCGGCAGTCTGCCGATCGAGCGAGCGCCCGAAGCGGGTGAGACCGTCGACGGTTATCGCCTGCAAAGCGTGCTGCACGAGGGTCGCTACAGCCGGGTGTTTCTGGCTTGCGATGCGCAGAACGCGCGCTGGGTGATGAAGTTCCCATTGCCGAACGCAGAGAGCGACGAGAACATCCGCCGAGCCTTCGTGCGCGAGGGCTGGATCGCCGGTAGGCTGCGTACGCCGTGGATCGTCGCGCCGCAGTGGCGCGAGGCGGAGCGGCGCAGTCGGCTGTATCTGGTGATGCCCTACCACGCGGGCGAGACCCTGGAGCGGCGCCTGAGCCGGCGCGTTGGCCTCGACGAAGGACTGCGCGTCGCGGCGCAACTGGCGCGCGCCGTGGATGCGCTCAACCGGCATCAGGTCTACCACCGCGACATCAAACCGGACAACGTGTTCCTGACCGAAGGCGGTGAACTCCGGCTGCTTGATCTGGGTCTCGCGCGACTGGCCGGCGTGCTCGACCCCGCGCCACCCGAGGTGCCGGGCACGCCGAGCTACATGGCGCCGGAGCTGGTGCGCGGCGCGCCGGGCGACGAACGTTCCGAAGTCTTCGCCTATGCGGTCACGCTGTACCGCATGTTCGCCGGCGGCGCCTTCCCCTACACCTTGCGCGGCAGCGTCAGCCTGCGCCGGCACCGCCCGGACCTGCCGCCGGCTTTTGACCGGATCTTCGCCAAGGCGCTGGCCGACGATCCGGCGCAACGCCATCAGGACGTGCTGGAAATGGATTACGAACTGGAATACGCGGCCGCGCACGCCGCCCAGGCGCCGCCGCGCGACACGCGCAGCCTGTACGCGCGTCGCCCCGTGCTGGTCTGGCAGATGCTGAGCGCGGCGCTCGCCGCCGCATTGCTGGCCTCGCTATTCTGGCGCTGAGCGGCGCGTTCGCGGATGCGCCGGCGCCTGCACCGGATTGGTTCGGGCAGGCGGGCCGCCGCTTTGACGTGGTGCGTCGCCAGCGCGCGAATCGCGCACGAACTCTCCGCACGGCGCGACGCGGCGTCCCGAACCCTCAATTGGCACGGCTCTTGATTGATCGCCCTGGAGCACAGCCGTATCGGCGGCCAAGACTTACCTCCAGACATGCCTGAGCAACTGAGAACATGAGCGTCCATACGCATATTGTCGGCGCGGTGCGCTATCGTTTCGACGGCCTGCGCGAGCTGCTCGCCAAGGCCTCGCCGCTGCGCTCCGGCGACCAACTTGCCGGCCTCGCGGCGGAATCGACTGTGGAGCGCGTGGCGGCCCAACGCGCGCTCGGCGAGGTCCCGCTCAAGGCCTTTCTCGACGAGGCGCTGATCCCCTACGAGGAAGACGAAGTCACCCGTCTGATCCTGGACACGCACGACGCCGCAGCGTTCGAGCCGGTCGCGCATCTGACCGTCGGTGGCTTCCGCGACTGGCTACTGTCCTACGAAGTCGATGCGGCCGTGTTGTCGCGCCTGGCGCCCGGCTTGACGCCGGAGATGGTCGCAGCGGTGTCCAAGCTGATGAGCCTGCAGGATCTGGTGCTGGTGGCGGGCAAATGCGAAGTCATCACCCGCTTTCGCAACACCATCGGCCTCAAGGGGCGGTTGGCGACGCGCCTGCAGCCCAATCATCCGACCGACGATCCGCGCGGCGTCGCCGCCAGCATGCTCGACGGCCTGCTCTACGGTAGCGGCGATGCGGTGATCGGCATCAATCCCGCCAGCGACCATCTGGGTACGCTGACCACGCTGCTGGAGCTGATCGACGAGGTGCGCGAGACCTACTGCATCCCGACCCAGTCCTGCGTGCTCACCCACGTCACCAGCCAGATCGACGCCATCGCGCGCGGCGCGCCGGTGGATCTGGTGTTCCAGTCCATCGCCGGTACCGAGGCCGCCAACGCTGGTTTCGGCGTCAGCCTCGCGCTGCTCGCCGAGGCGCGCGAGGCGGCGCTGTCGCTGGGGCGCGGTACGCTGGGCGACAACGTCATGTATTTCGAGACCGGCCAGGGCAGCGCGCTGTCGGCCGATGCGCACCATGGCGTCGATCAGCAGACCTGCGAGGCGCGCGCCTACGCCGTGGCGCGCGCCTTCGAACCGCTGCTGGTGAATACCGTGGTCGGGTTCATCGGTCCGGAATACCTCTACGACGGCAAGCAGATCATCCGCGCCGGCCTGGAGGATCATTTCTGCGGCAAGCTGCTCGGTCTGCCGATGGGTTGCGACGTGTGCTACACCAACCACGCCGAGGCGGACCAGGACGACATGGACGCGCTGCTCACGCTGTTGGGCGCCGCCGGCTGCACCTATGTCATGGGCATTCCCGGCGCCGACGACATCATGCTCAACTATCAGAGCACCTCATTCCACGACGCGTTGTATCTGCGCCAGACGCTTGGGCTGCGACCCGCGCCGGAGTTCGAAGCCTGGCTGGAGGAGATGCGCATCTTCGATGGTGCGCGACGCCTGCAGCCCGTCGCCGGCCATCATCCCTTGCTGAGCCATCCCTTGGCGGAATGCGGATGAGCGGGAAACTGCAGAACGGCTACGCGGACCCCTGGGCGGCACTGCGGCGCTACACCGATGCGCGCATCGCGCTCGGGCGCGTCGGCGGCAGCCAGCCCACGCAGGCAGTACTGGATTTCCGCCTGGCGCACGCCCGGGCGCGCGACGCGGTGCATCGCCCGCTGAACGCGGCGGCACTGGGCGAACGCCTCGCTGGACTCGAGCTGCCGCTGGCGCGGGTGGCGAGTCGTGCGCCGGACCGTCCGACCTATCTGCAGCGCCCCGATCTCGGGCGCAGATTGGCGACGGATGCACAGGAGCGCCTGCTCGGGATGTCGGCGGCGGGTTGCGATGCGGTGTTCGTGCTCGCCGACGGTCTCTCCGCGCTGGCCGTGGAACGCCATGCGGCGCCGCTGCTGGAAGCCGTGCTGCCGGGGCTGTGGGCGCGGGGCTGGCGTATCGGACCGCTGGTGCTCGCCGAGCAGGTCCGCGTCGCCCTCGGCGACGAAGTGGGACATGCGCTGGCGGCGGAACTGGTCGTGATGCTGATCGGTGAGCGTCCTGGTCTCAGCTCGCCCGACAGCCTGGGCGTCTACTTGACCTACCGGCCGCGGCCGGGGCGCCTGGACTCCGAGCGCAACTGCATCAGCAACATCCGTCCGGAAGGGCTCACCTATCCGGCCGCGGCGCACAAGCTGCTGTATCTGCTCACCGAGGCGCGCCGCCGCGGTCTGACGGGCGTCGGACTCAAGGACGACGCGCCGGCTCTGGCCGAGGCGGACGTTCGTGCGTTCGAAACCTCCGCGTAGATCCTCAGCCCATTGCGGCGCCTGTTTGTCTGTCTCGGCGCGCCTGCTGGGCAAGCGCCCAGGCGACGTGCTCGCGCACGAGAGCCGACGGGTGATCGGTTCGTGCGCGCAGTGCCGCCAGGACTTCAGGGCTGCCCGGCGCGTTGCCTAGCGCGACGGCGATGTTGCGCAGCCAGCGTTCATGGCCGATTCGGCGGATGGCCGAGCCCTCGGTACGCGCCAGAAACTCCATTTGGTTCCAGGCGAACAGGTCGATCAGCCTCGCTGCGTCGAGGCCGTGGCGCGGCGCGAAGTCCGCTTCCCGTGTGGGGCGGGCGAAGCGGTTCCAGGGACAGACCAGCTGGCAGTCGTCGCAGCCGTAGATGCGGTTGCCGAGCAGCGGGCGCAGCGGCTCCGGGATGGCGCCGTGCAGTTCTATGGTGAGATACGAGATGCAGCGCCGCGCGTCGAGACGGTAGGGCGCGACGATGGCCTGCGTGGGGCAGATGTCGAGACAGGCCCGGCAACTGCCGCAGTGCTCCTCGCCGGGCGGATCGACCGGCAGCGGCAGGTCGGTGTAGAGCTCGCCGAGGAAGAACCAGGAACCGGCGTCGCGCGCCAGCAGGTTGGTGTGCTTGCCGATCCAGCCAAGGCCGGCCTTTTGCGCCAGCGGCTTTTCCAGCACCGGGGCGCTGTCGACGAAGGCGCGGTAGCCGAACGGCCCGACCTTTGCCTCGATGCGGTCGGCGAGCTGCTGCAGGCGCCGGCGTAGCACCTTGTGGTAGTCACGACCCAGCGCATAGCGCGAGACGTAGCCGGCGGTCGGGACGTTGAGCACGGTTTCCGGATCGGCGCCTTCCGGCG
>NZ_JARRQY010000078.1:0-12523 GCF_037381185.1 Acidihalobacter sp. | reverse complement strand
CGTAGGTTGGGGGTGAGTGCAACGAACCCCAACATGAGCTGCGCCGTCCGCGTTGGGGTGCGCTTCGCTTACCCCAACCTACGTTTCCGATTCGTAGTTCAGTGGCTTGGGTACGTTCTGTTTTGTCTTGTCGATTCCCGTTAGGCCTTGCCTCGAGCGTGCGCCCCGGCGCGGGGTCGGGCGGCAGGGAGGCCGCCCGAGCAGGCTTTGCCAGGAGGGCAAGTGCCTGCGGTGCCCCGCGACGGGGCGTGCGCTTGAGGTTTGCCCGTAGGGACAAGGCCTTTCGGGTGCCTTTCTTTCGCCTCTTTCTTTGGGCATGCAAAGAAAGAGGCTCGGGCGCGTCACCGATTCAAAGCGAATCCCCATACATAGAATCGCGCCCGAAACCGGCCACCCAAGCCGGCCAATACATCGCCATCAGTCACACAAAGTCAAAACCGCAAAGGCCGATTCGTGCCCGAAATAAACTCCAACGTTCAACCCACCCGCCGCACACCCTGCATAAGCAAGTCAGCCACCTCAGGCCGGGTGAACTCCACCGGCGGACGCACGCCCTCGCGCAGCATGGCGCGCACCTTGGAACCGGACAGCTGCAGCCAGTCGTCCTCCGGATGCGGGCAGGTCTTGCGCGTGGCCATCTGCGCGCAGCGCGTGCAGTAGGCGGCGTTCTCGAACGGTAGCGGGATAATGCGCAAATCTTCCGGACCCAGCGTCTCGAAGATGCGCTGCGCGTCATAGGTGCCGTAATAGTTACCCACACCGGCATGGTCGCGGCCGACGATGAAGTGGCTGCAGCCGTAATTCTGGCGCGCGATGGCGTGCTTGAGAGCCTCGCGCGGGCCGGCATAGCGCATCGCCGCGGGGAACACGCCGAGCACGATGCGATCCTGCGGATAGTAGCGTTCCAGAATGACCTCGTAGGTGCGGATGCGCAGGTCGTCGGGGATGTCGTCGGACTTGGTCTGCCCCACCAGCGGATGCACGAACAGGCCGTCCACGGTCTCCAGCGCGACCTTTTGCAGGTATTCGTGGGCGCGGTGAATGGGATTGCGTGTCTGGAAAGCCGCCACCTTGCGCCAGCCGCGCCGCGCGAATTCCGCACGGCTCTGCGCCGGCGTGTAGCGGTAGCTGTCGAAACTGCCGTGCAGTTCGGGCTCGATCAGCCGCACCGGGCCGGCCAAGTAGACATCGCCCAACTCGCGCACCGCGGCCACGCCGGGGTGTTCGGCATCGTCAACGCCGTACACCGCGCTCGCCTCCAGCGGTTTGTCCACCTCATAGCGCTCGGTAATCCGCAGCGTGGCGATCACGCGGCCCTCCCAGCTAAGGGCGATTTCCGCAGCATCGCCGATCCCGGTGAGATTCGCCTCGTCGACGTCGAAGACCACCGGAATCGGCCACAGCGTGCCGTCCGCCAGGCGCATCTCGTCCAGCACGCGCCGATAGTCGAGTTCGCCCATGAATCCATCCAGCGGCGAATAGACGCCGGTGGCGAGACATTCCAGATCGGCGAGCTGGCGCGCGGTCAGCGCCAGGCGCGGCAGGGCTTCGGCGTGTCGCAAGGCCGCCTCGCGTTTCTCCGGCGGCACGACGAGGTCGACCAGGCGGCCGCCGTGAGGAGCGATGAGTGCGGAGGTGTCGATAGTCATAATGGCGTTCCGGGGTGTCCGTGAAGTGTTCAAAGTAAGGCATATACGGCTTCGCACCGCGCGCTCGTCTCGTCCTCGACTACAGGCGGCGCGCCGAACCAGTGAAGTCGTTCGGCCAGCGCGGTGACCTTGCCGACCATCAAAATGGCAGGCGAGGCGGCCCCCCGTTCCTCGGCGAGCCGCGGTAGCGATTCCAGCGTTCCCAACAGCACGCGCTGCGAGGGCTGCGTACCTTCGGTGACCAGCGCCGCCGGCCAGTCGACGGGCAGACCGTGTGCGGCAAGCTGCGCGCAGATGCTGGCGAGTTCGTGCAACGGCATGTAGAACACCAGCGTGTTCTGCGGTTTGGCCAGCACGGACCAGTCATGTTCGCTGCCGTCCGGGTGGACATAGCCGGAGGTGATCACCAGGGTGTAGGCATGTTCGCGGTGGGTCAGCGGTATGCCCGCACAGGCGGCGCAACCGTTGGCGGCGCTGATGCCGGGCACGACCTCGAAGGCGATGTCAGCGCGCACCAGGGCCTCGGCCTCCTCGCCCCCGCGACCGAAGATCATCGGATCGCCACCTTTGAGGCGCACCACGCGCAGACCGCGGCGGGCATAGTCGAGCAACAGGCGCTGGATCTCGCCCTGCGGCGTGTGCACGCCACCGGCGCGCTTGCCGACGAACACGCGCTCGGCCTCGGGCCGCACGAGATCCATGATCTGCTCGGACACCAGCGCGTCGTACAGCACCACGTCGCAACCCTGGATCAGTTGCAGCGCCTTGAGCGTGAGCAGATCCGGGTCGCCGGGACCGGCACCGACCAGTGCGACCGGCGGCGGCGCCTGGGTGGCACCCAGCGCCAGGTCGCGCCAGGCTTCACGTACCCGGTGGCCGTCGATCTGCGTCAGCTCGGGACCGCCCAGCATGCGTTCCCAGAACGCGCGCCGTTCGGGCAGCGTGGCGAAGCGTTCCTTGACTCGCCCACGCAGCCGCCCCATCAGCTCCGCGAGCGACGACAGCGAGCGCGGCAGCCGGGCTTCGAGCCAGGTCTTGACGTGGCGCGCCAGCATCGGCGCCCGCCCGCCGGAGGACACTGCGATCAGCAGCGGCGAGCGGTCGACGATGGCCGGCAGGATGAAGTCGCAGTACTGCGGATCGTCGACCACGTTGACCGGAATGCCCGCTGCACGGGCCTCGCCGGCGACGCGGTGGTTGGTTTCGGCGTCGTCGGTGGCGGCGACCACCAGGCACTGCCCGTGCAGCACCTCGCCGGCGTAGGCGCCGGCAAGGTGCGCGATGCGTCCCGCTTCCAGTTCGCCGCGCAATTCGCTGCCCAGGCGCTCGGCCGCAACGCTCACCGCCGCGCCGGAACGCAGCAACGCCCTGGCCTTGCGCGCGGCCACACTGCCACCGCCCACCACCAGCACGGGCCGATCCCTCAGATTCCAGAAGACGGGATACCAGTCCATGCTCAGTCCGGCAGGCGCGTGTAGCGCAGGTAGGGACGCGGGGCGTCCCAGCCCTGCGGGAACAGTTCGCGGGCCTTCTCGTCGGAGACCGATGGCGGGATGATCACCGGCTGGCCCGGTCGCCAATTGACCGGCGTGGCCACGGTAGCGCGGTCGCTGGTCTGCAGCGCATCGACGACGCGCAGGATCTCGTCGAAGTTGCGCCCCACCGAGGGCGGATAGGTAAAGCTAAGGCGCAGACGCTTCTGCGGATCGATGACGAACACCGCGCGCACCGTGACCTTGGGGTCGGCCTCGGGATGCACCATGCCGTAGAGGTCGGACACGGTGCGATCCTTGTCGGCGATCAGCGGGAAGTTCAGTGCATGACCCTGAGTCTCGCGGATATCGTCGGCCCAGCCGTGATGATCGTCCAGCGGGTCGACCGACAGACCGATCAGCTTGACCCCGCGCGCGGCGAACTCCGGCTGCAGGCGCGAGGCCTCGCCCAGCTCGGTGGTGCATACCGGGGTGTAGTCGGCCGGGTGCGAGAACAGAATCGCCCACTGGTCGCCGATCCAGTCGTGGAAGCCGATCGGCCCCTCGGTGGTCTCGACGCGGAAATCGGGAACAGTCTGGTTGAGTTGCAGGGTCATGCGATCACTCCTTGTTCGCTGGTTGAAGTTGCCCCGAGCAGATCGAGGCGGTGCAGAAAGTCGCCGAATCCCTCGCCGTCCGCGCGCTCCTGTGCGAAGCGGGCGAACAGCGGGCGCAGGGTGTCGAGCAGGCCGGCCTCGTCCAGCGACTCGCGCACCCGTGTGTTGAGGCGGGCGCCGGCACGGTCGCTGCCCAGATGCAGGTCGTAGAGACCGGGCGCCCTGCCGACCAGGCCGATCTCGGCCAGATACGGGCGGGCGCAGCCGTTGGGGCAGCCGGTCACGCGCAGCGACAGGTTCTCGCGCTCCAGGTCGAACTCGGCCAGCAGGGCGTTCAGGCTCTGCAGCAGGGCCGGCAGGTAGCGCTCGCTCTCGGCCATCGCCAGCGGGCAGGTCGGGAATGCGACGCAGGCCATAGCGCCGGTTTCCAGCGGCGTGCGCCGCGGCGCGAGATCGAGTTCGAAGCGCTCGAGCACGGCTTCGACCTGCGGACGCGCCGCCGAGCTCACCCCGGCCAGCACCAGGTTCTGGTTGCAGGTAAGGCGAAGCTCGCCGCCGTGGGCACGTACAAGTTCGTCCAGGCCGCTCAGCGGCAGGTACTCGGGCTGGCCGTCGACCACGCGCCCGCCCGGCACGTAAAGCGCGAGGCTGGCGGTGCCGTCGGCATGATCGACCCAGCCGAATTCGTCGCCGGACGTGTCGAAGCGCGCGGGGCGCGTCGGCGCCAAGTCGAAGCCGCTGCGCCGCTCCACCTCGGCGACGAAGACATCCAGTCCCATGCGGTCGATGGTGTACTTGAGCCGGGCCTGGGCGCGGTCGCTGCGGTCGCCGTTGTCGCGCTGGGCGGTGACCACGGCCTCGGTGACGGCCAGCACCTGCTCCGGCGTGCAGAAACCAATTACGTCGGCCACACGCGGATAGGTCGCCAGGTTGGTGTGGCTACGCCCCATGCCGCCGCCGACCGTGACATTGAAGCCGGCCAGCCGGCCCTCCTCCTCAATCGCGACGAAGCCCAGATCGTGGGCGAACACGTCGACGTCGTTGGATGGCGGAATGGCCAGGGCAATCTTGAACTTGCGCGGCAGGTAGGTCTTGCCGTACAGCGGCTCGTCCTCCGGTTGAACCACCGGTTCTCCGTCCAGCCAGATCTCGTGGTAGGCGCGCGACCGGGGCATCAGATGCGCAGCGATCCGCTGTGCCCAGCCGTAGACCTCGCCGTGCAGCAGCGAGCGGTTGGGATTGGCGCAGGCGATGACGTTTCGGTTGATGTCGCCGCAAGCGCTGATGGTGTCGAGCAGGACGCGGTCCAGGTCCTGCAGCGCGGGCTTCAGGTTCTCCTTGAACAGACCGTGGAACTGGATGCTCTGGCGGCTGGTGATGCGCAGGCTGCCGTCGCCGTAGGCACGCGCCAGCTGGCTCAGCGCCAGCCATTGGGTGGCGTCGAGCACCCCACCCGGCAGACGCAGGCGGGCCATGAACTGGTACTGCGGCTCCAGCTTGCGGCGCTGGCGCTCGGCGCGCACGTCGCGATCGTCCTGCTGGTAGATGCCGTGGAACTTGATCACCTGCGTGTCGTCGGCGTGCACCGCGCCGGTATGGCGCAGGTTCAGGCTCTCGATCAGGCTGCCGCGCAGGCCTCGACTGGCGGTCTTGATGCGTTCGACGTCGGAAAGCGGCTTATCAGTAGACATCCCGGTGGTATCTCCCCGTGTGCTTGAGGTCTTCTACATAGGCTTCGGCCTTGTCGGCCGGCAGGCCGCCGGCGGCGCCAACCACCCCGATCAGCGCCTGGTGCACGTCGTGCCCCATGCGCTCCGCGCCGCAGACGTACAGCGCCGCGCCCTCTTCCAGCCAGGCGTACAGGTCGGCGGCGCGCTCGCGCAGACGATCCTGCACGTAGACCTTGTCCTGCTGATCGCGCGAGAAGGCCACGTCCAGCTGCGTCAACAGCCCGTCGTCGCGCCACTGCAGCCATTCGCGCTGGTAGAGGAAATCGGTCCTGAAGTTGCGATCGCCGAAGAACAGCCAGTTGCGTCCCGGTGCGCCCAGCACCTCGCGCTCCTGCAGGAAGGCGCGGTAAGGCGCGACGCCGGTGCCGGCGCCGATCATGATGATCGGACGTTCCGGGTCTTCCGGCAGGCGGAACGCGGCGTGCCCCTCGAGGAACACCGGCACACCGTCGCCCTCGGTCAGACGCTCGATGAGCTGCGTCGAAGCCACCCCGAAGCGGTCCCGCCCGCGGCTTGCCCAGCGCACCGGCGCCACGGTCAGATGTGCCTCGTCCGGATAGGCCAGCGGGCTGGAGGCGATCGAGTAGCGCCGAGCCGGCAGCACCCGCAGCATGTCGGCAAAGTCCTGCGCCGACAGCCCCTGCACCGGATGCTCGGCGACCACGTCGAGCACGTCGCGCCCGTCCATCCACTTGGCGAGTCCCTCTGCGTCCACCGCCAACCCGCGCAGTTGATCCGACTCGGCCGCCGCCGCGTAGCGCTCCACGAAGGGGCGCGTGAGGCGCGTGATCTCGTAGCGCGAGGCCAGCGCTTCGGCCAGCGTGCGCTCGCCCTGCGGCGTGGCGACTGCGGCGTCGCCGTCCAGGCTCAGGCGCTCGACCAGCGCTTCGACCAGCTCCGGCGGATTCGACGGCACGATGGACAGGCTGTCGCCGGAGGCGAACTCGATCTCCGAACCCGCCAGATCCAGCTCCAGATGCCACACCTCGCGGCTGGACCCCTCGGCGGTCAGCGGCAGGCGCTCGAGCAGCGGCGCGGCGAACGGCTTGTGCCGCGTCCATGCCGGGCGCGCCGCCGCGCCGGGTACGGCCGCCACGCGCGGGGTGTCCGGGCGCTGCTCGTTGAGCTTGCCGAGCACACGCTCGGTCCACTGTCCAGCCGCTTCCTCGTAGTCGAGATCGCAGTCGACGCGCTCGACCAGCCGCGTGCCGCCGGCCGCGGCCAGCGCCTCGTCGAAATCCTTGCCCGCCTGGCAGAAGCGCGGGTAGCTCGCGTCTCCCAGCGCCAGCACGGCGAAATGCGTGTCGGCCAGCTTCGGAGCCTTGGCGCCGGTGACCAGCGCGTGCAACTCCTGGGCGCTGTCCGGCGGATCGCCGTCGCCATGGGTGCTGACGATGAGCAGCAGGTTGCGATCCTCACGCAGCCGCGCCCGACGGTAGCGCAGCATGTCCAGCGTCTCGGCCTCGAACCCGAGGGTGCGGGCGCGCTCTGCCACCCGCTCGGCCAGCGCGGCGCCGGTGCCGGTCTGCGAGCCGTAGAGCACGACGATGCGCACGGCCTCGGCCACGGGTTCCGCCGCCGGCGCGGCCACGCCCGCTCCCTGCAGGCCGGCCAGGTAGCCGCTTGCCCACAGCAGTTGCTCGGGGCTCAGCGCATCGGCGAAGCGGCGCAGTTCGTGGAACTGGCCTTCGTCGAGCACCGGCGCCGGCACGCGGCGGGGAAGTTCGACCACTGCGCTCATGCGCCCGCTCCCACGGCCGGGCGCAGATGCAGGCCGCATTCCTTGGATTCGGGCAACTCCCACCACCAGCGTCCGGCGCGCACGTCCTCGCCCTGAGTGACGGCACGGGTGCACGGCGCGCAGCCGATGCTGGGGTAGTGCCTGTCGTGCAGCTTGTTGTAGGGCACGGCGTGCGCACGGATATAGGCCCACACCTCTGCCTCTGTCCAATCGGCAAGCGGGTTGATCTTGAACAGGCCATTGCCTTCGTCCCACTCGCGCACGGCCAGCTCCTGGCGGGTCACCGCCTGTTCGCGACGCAGGCCGGTCACCCAGGCCTTGTGCCCGCGCAGCGCGCGGCGCAGCGGCTCGATCTTGCGGATGGCGCAGCACTGCTTGCGCCGCTCGACGCTGTTGTAGAAGGCGTTCGGGCCATGCTCGGTGATGTACTCCTCCAGCGTCTCGGCACGCGGGAAGTAAATGCGCGGCGCGCGGTGATAGTGCGCGCGAACGTCCTCGAGCAGCTCGTAGGTCTCGGCCGGCAGACGGCCGGTGTCCAGCGTGAAATCCTCGATTTCGGGCACGTACCGATAAATCAGGTCGGTCAGGACCATATCCTCCGCGCCCAGGCTGTTGGCGAAGACTACCGACACATCCTCGCGCACGGCGCGCCGAAGCACTTCCACGGTATGGGCGATACGGTCCTGCGGAGCCGGGGTAAGAGTGGACATAGTGGGTTCCTCGTGGCGGTTCAGACAATGAGCTTGGTGGCCGCGCCGGTCAGCACCACGGCCAGGGTGTAACGCATCCATTTATCGGGCAGGCGATGCACCAGACGACGGCCGAGCCAGATGCCGGGTACGGCGCCGAGCGCCAGGTCGATGGCGATGCGCCAGTCCACCTGGCCGAGCAGGAAATGCCCGCCCGCGGCCAATGCAGCCAGCGGCACGGCCTGGGCCAGCTCAGTGCCGACGATCTCGCGCAGCGGTCGCCCGGGATACAGGCGGGTGAGCAGGGCCGTGCCCAGCGTGCCGGCGCCGATCGAGGACAGCACCACCAGCGCGCCGCCCGCGCCCAGCCAGGCCGGGCGCGCCGCCGGATGCGGACCGGCGACGTCGCCGCGCCGGCGCAGCACCATGCTCAGCGCGCTCAGGATCAGCGCCGCACCGACGGCAACATGGATGAAGCGCTCCTGCAACGCGGCGCCGTGGAACAGCGCCAGCAGCGCCGTGGTGACGACGACCGCCGGCACGCTGCCGGCCAGCATCCAGCCGACCGTGGACCAGTGCACCCGCCGGTCGCGGGCATAGGACAGCAGCGCGCCGCTCTTGGTGAACACCGCGTACAGCAGATCGGTGCCCACCGCCGTCGCCGCCGGCAGGCCGAAGCCGAACATCAGCGTCGGCGTCATCAGCGAACCGCCGCCGACCCCGGTCACGGTGACCAGGGTGGCGATCAGCATTCCTGTTGCGGCGAGTATCCAGTCCATGGGTCCATCTGCGATTGACTACAGGACGAGACACTATCGCGGCGACTTATTCCAAACAAAGATTATGTTTTCACTTGCATATGACTTAATGGAATAAGTACAGTGATTGCCAGCGCGAATCCGCTTTCGCGCCATACCGCCCCAACCGCGAAGCCGACCGATGAAACTCCGCCAGGTCCAATACGTTTGCGCCGTCGTGCAGAACGGCCTCAGCGTCTCCGCCGCCGCCGAGGCGCTGTTCACCTCCCAACCCGGAATCAGCAAGCAGATACGCATGCTGGAAGACGAACTGGGCGCCCCATCTTCGAGCGCAACGGCAAGCAGTTCAGCCGCCTGACGGACTTCGGCCGCGGGCTCATGCCCTACTTGGAACGCATCCACTCCGAGGCGGAGAACGTGCGGCGCGTCGCCACCGAACTTACCTCCCCCGAATCCGGCTCGCTGTCGATCGCCACCACCCACACCCAGGCGCGCTACATCCTGCCTCCAGTCATCGCCGCCTTCCGCGAGCGCTATCCGGACGTCAAGCTCAACCTGCATCAGGGCACGCCCGAGCAGATCGCTGAACTCGCAGCCAGCGGCAAGGTGGACTTCGCCATCGCCACGGAAAGCCTCGAACACTTCGCGGATCTCGTACTGCTGCCCTGCTACCAATGGAACCGCGCGGTCGTCGTGCCGCACGGCCACCGGCTGGCCAACGGCGAACCGCTAACCCTCGAAAGCCTCGCCTCACATCCGCTGGTGAGCTACATCTTCGGCTTCGACGACCGCTCCAAGATGTCGGTCGCCTTCGCCAGAAAGCGACTGCAACCCAACCTCGTACTGACCGCCACCGACGCGGAGGTCATCAAGACCTACGTGCGCAGCGGCCTCGGCGTGGGCCTGCTGGCGAAAATCGCCTACGAACCCGAACGTGACGACGACCTGGTCTGCATCGACGCGCGCCACCTGTTCGCCAACGAAGTGACCAGCATCGGACTGCGCCGCGGCCTGGTGCTGCGCGGCTATATGTACGACTTCATCCACCGCTTCGCGCCGCACCTGGACCGCGTGGCGGTGGATACCGCCGTGCTGGCGCACGACCCGGACAAGGAGCACCGGCTGTTCCAGGCGCACATTCCCTACCTGATGCTGCGCGGCTGACGCCGGCCCACCTGATCGCCCATGTTCGGACACCTGCTCAAACGCTTGCGACGACGGCCCGCACCTTTCGACGCCGAGCGGTGGCAGGCAGCCGCCGAAGGCCAGGCAGTGCTGGAAAACCTGGGCGAGGAAGCTCGCCCGCGGCTGTGGTCGCTGGCGCAGGAGTTCCTGCGTACCCGCGCCATGCAGCCGGTCGGCGGACTCGAACTCGACGCCGACGCCCGCCGGCGCATCGCCCTGCTCGCCGCGCTGCCCGTCCTCGAACTCGACCTGGGCTGGTACCGCGGACTGCACGAAGTGGTTGTCTACCCGGCCGGCTTCGCGCCGGAGCACCGCTGGGAGGACGAGGCCGGCGTGGTCCACACCGAGCGCCGCGAACTCAGCGGCGAAGCCTGGGATCAGGGCCTGCTCATCCTGTCCTGGAACGACGTGGAGGAATCCGGCGAACTGGACGGCAACAATGTGGTACTGCACGAATGTGCGCACTGGCTGGACATGCAGGCCGGCGACGCCAACGGCCGGCCGCCGCTGCACGCCGGCATGTCGGCGCAGGATTGGAGCGAAGCGTTCACCCGCGCCTATGCGGCCTTCCAACGCAAGCCGCAACGATATCCTTCGCTCGATCCCTATGCTGCCGAAGCGCCGGAAGAGTTCTTCGCTGTCGCCTGCGAAGCGTTCTTCGAACTGCCGCACCAGTTGGCGCGCGACCTCCCGCCGGTCTACAGTCAGCTCAGCGCGTTTTTCCGGCAGGATCCGCGCAAGCGCACTCCCGACGCGCGAAGCCGCGCCGAATGACCAAGCCAGCAACGCGCAACGCCGCCAATCAACCTCACTATCAACGCGTCCGGAGGACGCGATATGCACGCAGAGCCCCTACCCCGCCCACAGCCGCTCCGCTTCGACAACGCCCGCGGCCAGCCGCTGGCCGGCGTGCTGCACAAACCCGCCGGCGAAGCGCGCGCATACGCCGTCTTCGTCGCCTGCTTCACCTGCAGCAAGGACATCCCCGTCGCCGTGCGCCTCGCCCGCGCCCTGGCGCAGCACGGCTTCGGCGTGTTGCGCTTCGACCTGACCGGCCTGGGCGAGAGCGGCGGCAGCTTCAACGAAACCGACTTCGAGAGCGAAGTGGACGACGTCCTGCGCGCCGCCGCCTGGCTGGACGCCCATGCTCAGGCCCCGCACCTGCTGGTCGGCCACAGCCTCGGCGGAGCCGCCGTACTCGAAGCCGCGGCGCGGCTGCCCGAAGTGCGCGCGGTGACCACCATCGGCACCCCCGCCACGCTCGACCACATCACCGACCTGCTGCACAGCGAGACCGAGGAACGCCATCCGGACGGCAGCCTGACCGCTACCATCGGCGGCCAGCGCTTCACCTTCGCGCCGCACTTTCTCGACACCCTCGCCCGCTACAGCCCGACCCAGGCCGCCGCGCGCCTGAACCGCGCATACCTCGTCATGCACGCCCCGGCCGACAGCATCGTGCCCTATGGCCAGGCGCACGCCCTGTTCGACGCCGCCGCCGAACCGCGCGCTTTCATCAGCCTGGATGACACGGATCATCTTCTGCGCCGCCAGGCCGACGTAGACTATTGCGCTGACCTGATCTCCGCCTGGGCGAGCCGCCCACTGGCGCCCGCGCGCACCAGGCGCTGACCCGCAAACAAATCATTAACGAGGACACCATGCTCGATCCGCGCATACTCGAAACCTTCAGTGAACTCTACGAACAGGCCCTGGGCTCGGCCGAAGCCATCCCCACCGCCATGAATCTCGCCACGGTCGGCCTCGACAATCACCCGCACAGCCGCATCGTCCTGCTCAAGGACTTCGGCCCCGAAGGCTTCGACTTCTACACCAACTACGACAGCGACAAGGGCGCCGAGATCGCCGCCAACAACGCCGTCGCGCTGTGCGTACACTGGCCCACGCTGGGCGAAGAAGGCGGCACGCAGGTGCGCATCGAAGGCCGCGCGCAACAACTGCCCGCCGAAGTCTCGGACGCCTATTTCGCCACCCGCCCTCGCGGCAGCCAGCTCGGCGCCTGGGCCTCCCTGCAGTCGCAGACCCTGCCGACGCGCGACGACTTCGACGCCCGCTATGCGAATTACGAACAGGAATTCGCCGACGGCGACGTGCCCCGCCCGCCGCACTGGGGCGGCTACCGCATCGCACCCGACCGCGTCGAGTTCTGGTACGGCGCCAGCTACCGCCTCCACGAGCGCGTGCTCTGGGAACTGCAGAACGGGCAGTGGAACTCGCGGCTGCTGTATCCGTAACGCCGCGGGCATCCGAGGTCCATCAGGCCGTAAAGGGCATCAGGCAAAAGCGCTGCCGCCCGGCGAAGGAACGAAACCCCGCCCAGCCGATCGAAAACAATAGGTTTCGACGTGATCGCGACACTGTCGGCGAGGAAACCGGACGCGCTTGAGGAACTTCAGCCCAATACAGATGTATTTGCTGAAAACGTTGGGGGTGTGTTTCCTTGCCTGGCATCCCCAAGCAACGCGGCCTTCCAGAGGCGCCAGCCATTTTAAGCACCTCACAGGTGTGTTTGAACACACCCTATTTAGGGTGTCTAATTTTAATGGGTCTTCACCGGATTGAGTGGGTGACTGACCGATTTATGAGTCGATTGGGGTAGAGATCGAGGCCGCCGAGATGGAAGTAGATGGCGTTATGAAAGCGAGCGCGGTTGCGAAAGCC